>CAYQBZ010000434.1:0-3059 GCA_964415855.1 uncultured Rikenellaceae bacterium | reverse complement strand
CCAATGGAAAGCTGATGAACCTCCACAGATGGCTTGCCCAGAGCAATTGACGGACAAACTTCAAGCATGTGAGCACCAAGCACCTTCATCGCTCCCGGTTCAAAATGATATGTATAATCTTCCATGAATGATGTCCCTCCGGGAAGGCCATCTGCCATTACCTTCATCGACCTGACCAGGGCAGCTGTTTTCCAGTCACCTTCAGCCCCGAAGCCGTAGCCCCTTGCCATCAGACGCTGGACCGCCAGACCCGGCAATTGTTTCAGACCATGCAGATCTTCAAAAGTTGTTGTAAAGGCCTTGAAATTGCCTGCCTGAAGAAAAGCCTCCATGCCCAGCTCAATACGTGCAGCTTCTTTTAAGGTTTCAGATCCTGCAACACCCTTTGCAAGCAAATAGTCAGATGCATATTCAGCAAGGAGTCTTTCAACATCTGCAGAAGTAACATCATTTACACTCTTCACAAGGTCGCCAATACCATATCCGTATACCGAATAACCCATTTTGATCTGGGCACTTACCTTGTTACCTTCAGTAACTGCCACATCCCTCATATTATCTCCGAAGCGTGCAATTTTCATGCTCATGGCATCGCTGTAAGCTGCAGCCGCCCTTATCCATACAGCAATCCTGTCAATAGCTTCCTCGTCCTTATAATGGCCCACTACAACTTTCCTGTTCAACCTCATCCTTGCCCCGATAAAACCGAACTCGCGATCACCGTGAGCAGACTGGTTAAGATTCATGAAATTCATATCGATGGACTGCCACGGTATATCCCTGTTCAGCTGTGTGTGAAAATGCAGAAAGGGCTTATTCAGAATGGATAAACCTCTTACCCACATCTTGGCAGGGGAGAATGTATGCATCCACATTATAAGTCCGGCGCATTGAGTCGTGTTATTTGCTTCTGAACAAAGATCAGTAATTGAATCAGGAGTAGTCAGTACCGGTTTGAAAACCACCTTCTGCGATATCTTCGGTGATCTGTCAAGAGCAGAGGCAATCTCCGAAGAATCAGCGGCTACCTGTGCAAGTGTATCAGGGCCATAAAGATGCTGACTACCAGTTACAAACCATATCTCCTTTGTTTTTTTTATATTCATATTATTACATTTTAAGGGTCAAAATCATTTCAACCGGTTCTACCAGAAATAAATATAGAAAGCGATGATCACAACTATAATTAATCCTGAGAAAAGGAGATCCCAGTTATTATAGCTTGCTTTGGTGATAGCTTTCTCTTCAGCTGTTGCTGATCCAAAATAGAGTCCCTTTATTTTAACGGGATCAGGAGACGGTGTAAAGAAGCTGATCACAATAATCAGTGCAATAGAGATAAAGAAGATCACTATTTCGTAATGCAACCAGACCGGTGCAAGGAAAATTTTATAAAAAATACTTGTTTCTGCAAGATTATTACCGAAAATAACGAATCCGAGCCTTGACATACCGAGTACGAAACCGGATATCAGTCCCCACAGACCAGCCTTTGGAGTAGTCTTCTTCGAAATAACACCAAGCAGAAATACGGCTGCAATGCCGGGAGCAAGCATCGACTGAACATCCTGTAAATAGGCATACAGTACCTTTCCGATTCCTTTCATGACCGGTATCCACATGATCCCAAGAATAACAACCACCACAGTAGCTATCCTTCCTACCCTTACCAGCTCTTTTTCCGGAGCTTCCGGTTTGAATTTCTTATAAAAATCGACTGTAAACAGGGTAGCGGAGGAATTATATAAAGAAGCCAGTGAACTCATAAGGGCAGCAAGGATTCCACCGACGACAAGTCCTGTGAAACCCACTGGCAGGAGTTCTTTAACCATAGCCGGGAAAGCGGCATCCGAATCAGGAAGATCAAGCATTCCTTTCTGAGCCAGGGCATAAGCAATCATCCCGGGGATAAGGAATATAAAGACCGGGGTTAACTTAAATCCTGCACCCAGGATAGCACCACGTCGCGACTCCGTCTGGTTACGTCCTGACAGAACCCTCTGAACAATAAACTGGTCGGTACACCAGTACCAGAATCCGATTATTGCAGAACCGAGTATCACCCCGGTCCAAGGAAATTCAGGGTCGCTGGGTGATCTCATGAGGTTGGTCATCGTATCGCCGGCCGCATTAACCGGGACAGCCCTGCATATTTCCATCATTTCGTTCCATCCTCCAAGTTTGATCAGTCCTATTACCAGTACGGCCAGTGAACCGATCAGAAGAACCGGTGTTTGCAGAACAGAGGTCCACAACACTGCCTTCATACCTCCCAGCGTGGTATATATACCTGTCAGAACCACAAGCCCAATGGCACTTATCCAGAAAAAGTCTATTCCGAACATTGACTCTATTCCGAAAACCTGCTTAAAAACTATTCCACCGGCGTATACCGTAACAGCCACTTTTGTAAAAACATAACTTACAAGGGAGATAATTGACAACACACTTCTTGCACCACTATTATATCTTTTTTCGAGGAACTCAGGCATTGTGAAGACCCCGCTTCTTGCATAGAAAGGAACAAAAAACCAGCCGAGAATAAGTATTATCCAGCCATGCATTTCCCAGTGAGCCATTGCCATCCCGCTTGATGCTCCGGCACCGGCCAGTCCAACCAGATGCTCAGATCCGATATTCGAGGCAAAAATCGACGCACCTATGGCCAGCCACGTGGCATCACGTCCGGCAAGAAAATAATCAGTCGAAGTTTCGTCTTTCTGCTTAACTACCCAGATAATGATACCTATTAAAGCAAGACAAAAGATTCCCAAAACGATCCAGTCTAATGTTCCCATAATTGTTACTTTTAAATGGTACAGAAATTACGTTAATGATAGGTTTGAATTTAATACTAAAAGGAAATTACAATTATATACAACTTTTATTACCCTGTCTCCTGCAAACAAAATTAAAAAAAACATTTAAAGTTATACCTACTAATGAAAAGACAATCAATAAGCTTAAAAGATCACTTTTTAACATAATTTTACAATCGGGAACTTCATACTACGAAAATATAACGGGATGGGACAACCTTGTATTTTCTTTTTCATTTT
>CAYQBZ010000433.1:0-3063 GCA_964415855.1 uncultured Rikenellaceae bacterium | reverse complement strand
TATAATAAAAACGGTATTTATAAAGGTACACTTAAATTACCAGAGAATGCAGACGGATATAACTTTTCACGTATCTCGTTTTATAATTCAAAATTATTCGCATCACAGTATATAAATTTGGGACGTGCGAAATACGATTGGATTATACTTGACACTTTGGGAAATATCATTAAAGAGAAACTAAATCCAATACCAACTTTCGAGAGTAATATGGGTGGAGGTGGTGGAACTTTTAAGTTTGAAGATAAAATCTCATATTGGAGCTGGTATAATGATACAATACTCACAATATCACCAGATTTTGATTATGCCGGTTCTTACATCTTTTCGCTGGGAAAGGGGAAAATCCCATTACAGAGAATTACAGCTCCACCTTCGGGTATGAGGGATGTCATGTCAAAATATTATATGCCAGTAACTATTCTTGAAACAAAACGATTCTTAATTTATAAATATGCATACAATAAAGAAGTTAATTTAGCCCTGATTAATAAGAAACCCAAAAGAACATATTTAACTACTTGGAATATTGAAGCTGGGGGAATAAAAAATGATCTTGATGGAGGTGTAATGTTTGATCCAATACATTATTTTAATGAGGATAATCGTGAATATTTAGTAAGTTTAGTTGATGCATTCCAGTTAAAGAGTTATACATTAAGTGAAGAATTTAAAAAGTCCAATCCAAAATACCCTGAAAAGAAAAAAGAACTGCAAAAACTTGCCAATAGTCTGAAAGAGACAGATAATCCGGTGCTCATGCTGGTGCGGTTGAAGAAGTGATGGCGGGGAGCGGATGGCGGGGAGCGGAGAGCGGAGGGCTGGGAGCCGGGAGTGGTTGTCATGCAGGCTGAGGAGTAATACGACGAAGTCCCGCCCGGCGGGATCTTGCAAGTTTAAGTCCTGCGCTCTGCACCCTGAGCCCTGAGCCCTGTGTCGTGTGTCATATCCCTTGTACCCTGCCTCTTGCGTCCTGAACCAGGGCAATCTTCAATTCATTTTTACTGCTTTCTGTACGGGTGTATCAGAACCATATTCATTCATGTCGTAATATAAACATTATCAGACATTACAAAACACTTTTACAATTATGGAATCAGATTCCAGATTTGTAATTATGCTATATGATAAAACGTGAAGCAGAAGACAAACTCAGTGAAGATAATTGAAAATATAATAATTTTATTTGCATATATACGCATTTTTTTATATATATTTGCGTATATAAACATATAAAATGATAAACAGAAGTTTGTTATCCGCTATTAAATCCTTATTGTTCAGTGGCAAGGTAATAATAATAACAGGACCCAGACAGGTGGGTAAAACAACACTGGTCAGGGAGATTGTAAAAAATGCAGGGGTAAGGCACATATGGTTCAATGCCGATGAACCTGATGTTCGCGGCTGGCTGACAAATACAACATCAACACAGCTTAAACAGCTGATAGGTGACGCAAAACTGGTTATAATTGATGAGGCCCAGCGGATACATGATATTGGAGTTACACTGAAACTTGCTGTTGAAAACATCAAAGGGATTCAGATAATTGCCACCGGTTCTTCTTCTTTGGAGCTTGCAAGCGGTATTAATGAACCTTTAACCGGCAGAAAATGGGAGTTTGATCTGTATCCCCTGTCATTTAACGAGCTAAGTGACCACACATCTGCAACCGATGAGAGAAGATTGCTTGAAAACAGGATGGTTTATGGTTATTATCCTGAAGTAGTAAATAATCCGGGTAAAGAACAGGATATTCTGAGCAGCCTGATAAACAGTTATTTGTTCAAGGACATTTTAAGTCTTGAGCAAATCAGAAAACCATCACTTGTTGAGAAGATACTTCAGGCATTAGCATTCCAGATTGGTTCCGAGGTTTCATATAATGAACTGGGCAAGACTGTAGGCGCTGATAACCAGACCATTGAAAGATACATTGACCTTTTACAAAAAGTTTATGTCATTTATACCTTAGCTTCATTCAGCAGAAATCTGCGGAATGAATTAAAGAAAAGCAAAAAGATATATTTCTGGGATGCGGGCATCAGGAACGGCCTGATAAAGAATTTCAATCCGGTTACCTTGCGAAACGACACTGGAGCATTATGGGAGAATTTCCTTATTACTGAGAGACTGAAATACCTCAAATACAATAGAATTTATTCAAACATATATTTCTGGCGGACTACACAGCAGCAGGAAATTGACTTCCTGGAAGAACGTGAAGGGATGCTTCATGCTTACGAATTCAAGTGGACAGATAATGACAGGGTAAGAATTCCGGGTACTTTCATTACTGCATACCCTGAAAGCAAAATACAGATTATCAACAGATTGAATTTTACTTCTTTTATATCAGAAAAGTTATAGTGAGGCATACTGGATAACAGTTATCGGCATAAAGAACATTCAATTGTAATAGACTCCGTGCCCGAAGCCCTGCGCCCCGCGCTCTGAGCCCTGAGCTCTGTGCACTGAGCTACCATTCAGCATTTTTTACCATAATCTGAAAATCTCTTAGAAAAGTAACAAAACAGGATCAATTCCTATTAATCAGCAGAGATATATTTAAAGTTGAACTCGTTTTACATAAGCTGTACGATTTCCTTTGATCGTTATTTTAGAATGATTTTAAATAAGGGGGGGGGTATTGACCTAAAATGAAATTTATTCTAATTTACTTTCTAAGTTAATGCTACAAATCAGGGAGATTCGTCATTATTCCGGCAAAATGCGATGCATGCCAATGGCAGGAAAAAGAAATGACAAAAGGATAGACATTCCTATATAAACAATACAGCAAGCATGGAGTAAATCAATATTTTATGTTTGATATAAATGATCCTTTAATAGCAGAGCTGAGCAAGGCACCTAAAACCAGGAACATGGTTGCCTGCGAATACAATGTTTCAGTCAGAACCCTTAACAAGTGGTTAAACGAAAAGAAACCGGAGATACCAAAGGGTTTTATTTGTCCCGGCGATCTCAGAATGATTTACTCAACTCCGGCACCTCCTGATCTGAAAAATGATGACAAAAAGTGACCCGGTTGTCCGGTTCAG
>CAYQBZ010000432.1:0-3066 GCA_964415855.1 uncultured Rikenellaceae bacterium | reverse complement strand
GCAAGCACCACCGGAGTGATAGAAAATATATCTGTCACTCCGGGCGATTATGTATCGAACGGACAACAGGTGTTCACAATAAGAACCCGGGAAGCGATGGCATTAAACCATAGTCAGGAGAGCGACAGCAGTCTGACATTCAGGGGTTTGATAAATATCTCAGCTCATAAGGAAGGCGTAATAAGTTCAGTTTCATTTCAGAGAGGTGATTTTGTACAGGAGGGTGATGAACTGGCAGTGGTTTCAGAACAGGGCAGCCTGGTCTTTATTCTTGAAGTGCCTTTTGACCTTAAAAGCCTTACAGACAGGAACAGGAATTGTGTTGTAACTCTTCCTGATACCAGGAAGATTAAAGGAACCATCACAGGGAAGCTCCCTGAGATGGATATGCAATCACAAACACTCGGATATATAATACGACCTCTTAATGCCGGGAGGCTCCCTGCCAACCTGATTGCTTCGGTTAGTCTTGTGAGATCCACCAGTAACAATGCACTTGTCCTGCCGAAGAAAGCGGTATTGGGTGATGAGACCCAGACCGAGTTCTGGGTAATGAAACTGATAAATGACAGCACTGCTGTAAAAGTTGTAGTCAGCAAAGGCTACGAAGACAGTAATGAAGTGGAGATTACCGGACCGGAATTCCTTGAGACAGACAGAATAATTCTGACAGGTAATTATGGATTAACAGATACTGCAAGGATAGAAATAGTTAAGTAGCAGCCACATGAAAAATTATTTCCTCTTATATAAAAATCCCATATCTGTAATTATTGCCGTCATCATCGTTGGAGGGATATTCCTTTACGGTCAGATCCAGGTTTCACTTTTCCCTGAAATTACATTCCCGAAACTTAAGATAATAGCCGATAACGGTGAGCAACCTGTCGATAAGATGATGGTTACGGTTACAAGGCCCATCGAAGATGCAATAAAAAGGATTCCTGATCTTAAGATATTAAGAAGTGCTACCAGCCGGGGTACATGCGAAATATCTGCTTTCCTTAACTGGGGTGCTGATATTGATGTCAATCAGCAAATGCTGGAATCGAGAATAGCACAGATAAAGAACCAGCTGCCTGCTGATGTAAATATTCAGGTTGAGAAGATGAATCCTTCCATACTGCCTGTAATCGGATTTACTGTGGAAAGTGATTCAAAAAACCCGATTGAACTGAACCTGATCGCCACTTATATCGTCAAACCTTTTTTATCCCAGATTGATGGAGTTGCACAGGTTGGTATAATAGGCGGAAAGACCAAGGAGTACTGGGTTGAGCTTAATCAGCTTAAAATGAGCACATATTCCATAACTCCTGAGATGATCAGAGATAAGTTCGGCGAGAATCATTTCATAACATCCAATGGCTTACTCTCGGATTACCGCAGGCTATATCTTAACATTACCGATGCCGGGCTCTATGACCTGTCGGATGTCGAAAATGTTGTTCTGAGCAATGACGGAAAAAGAATAATAAGACTTAAGGATGTTGCAGATATCAATGTCAGGGAAAGAACAGAATATACCAGGATAAATGCTAATGGCCGGCAGGGATTACTGGTGGCTATCCTGAAACAACCCAACGCAAACCTTATCAGCATCTCAAAGGAAGTCGCCTCGAAGAAGAAGGATCTTGAGAAAATTATTCCTTCCGATGTGCGTATATCATTGTATTACGACCAGGCCGATTTTGTGAACAGGACAATAAAAAGTGTAAATGACAGTCTCTGGCTCGGCCTTTTTCTGGCAATACTGGTTGCAGTACTGTTCCTGCGTTCCTTCAGGGCGAGCTCAACTATCCTTGTAACAATTCCTGTAACATTATTTCTCACGATAATTGTTCTGTATAGCATAGGATATACTCTTAACATCATGACATTCGGGGCCATCGCCGCCGCCATAGGACTGATAATCGATGACGCGGTGGTAGTGGTGGAACAGATACACAGGACACATGAGGAGTTTCCCGACAGACCATCCAACCAGCTTGTGCACCAGGCAATCAGCTACCTTATGCCTTCAATGATCGGGTCTTCGATAAGCACAATAGTGATATTTGTTCCCTTCACATTGCTGGGAGGAGTTGCCGGTGCATACTTCAATGTGCTTACCAATACTATGATAATAACACTGGTATGCTCATTCTTTGTAACATGGATCTGTTTGCCGGTTATATACCTGTGGTTTTCCCAGGTGAGAGCACTCTTCCCTGAAAGAAAAAAGGACAGGATAAAACTGACAGTAACCAGGAACTGGGTGAACTTCTTTCTGAAAAGACCGATATTGAGTATCCTGGTGATCCTCTTCCTTTTCTCCTCAATAATCTATATACTCCCAAGACTGGAGACAGGTTTTCTCCCCGAAATGGATGAAGGATCAATAGTGCTCGATTATAAATCCCCTCCCGGAACTTCACTTGAAGAGACCGACAGGATACTTACCGAAGTTGAAAAGATAATTGTCAGCATTCCTGAGGTCGAAACCTATTCACGAAGAACGGGCGCTGAGATGGGATTTTTTATCACAGAAGCCAACGACGGTGATTACCTGATACAGCTAAAGGACGACAGACAAAGAAGTACCGTTGATGTAATTGATGATATAAGAAAAAGAGTGGAAGCCAGCCAGCCTTCCCTCGAAATAGACTTCGGACAGGTAATTGGCGACATGCTTGGAGACCTTATGGCTTCTGTCCAGCCCATCGAAATAAAAATTTTTGGCAGCGATCAGGAGACATTAAATGACCTGGCGGAACAGGTAGCCGGCGAAATTGAAAATATCGGGGGAATAGAGGATGTCTTCGACGGGAAAATAATTGCAGGTCCGTCAATTGACATAGTGCCTGATCAGCAAAAACTTGCACAGTTCAACATCTCACCGGAATCGTTCCAGTTTCAGCTTCAGACAATGGTTGAGGGAAACATCGTTGGAAGTATACCTGAAAAGGAACAGATGACCGACATAAGAATGATCTACCCTAACAGTACACAAAACAGCCTTGAAAATATCAGGAACCAGTTCATATTCCTCCCCGACGGGAAACTAAAACCACTGGCAGGATTTGC
>CAYQBZ010000431.1:0-3096 GCA_964415855.1 uncultured Rikenellaceae bacterium | reverse complement strand
ATGAAAGCTCCTCCGGTCGTGAATACGCCGGAGTTGAAAGAACATTTAGGGCTTTCATGAGGAAATGGACCATTGCAGGAGCATCAGTTGCTGTTGCCAAGGATGGACGACTGATTTTTGCCAGGGGATTTGGTTATGCTGATACAGCATCAATGACTGACGTTCAGCCTTATAATAAATTCCGGATAGCCAGTATCTCCAAACTGGTCACTGCCATTGGTATAATGAAACTCAAAGAAGAAGGGAAGCTGTCCCTTGATGATAAAGTTTTCGGACCTGACGGGATACTGAATGATCCATATTTCAGCGATCCTTTAGATAGACGGGCTTATGATATCACTGTTGCACATCTGTTAAGTCATGAGGCCGGATGGTCCCAAAGATATGGAGATCAGATGTTTATGCCTATTACTGTTGCTGAAAAGATGGGAGTGAAGCCTCCGGCAAGTACAAAGACCATTGTCAGGTTCGCACTGGATAAAAGGCTGCATTATACACCAGGCAAGGGTCGTGCTTACTCAAATCTTGGATACAGCATTCTTGGACTTATAATTGAGAAGGTATCAGGTATGTCGTATGAAGAATTTTGCCGTGAGACAATACTGGAACCAACAGGGATCTATGACATGGCAATTGCCGCTAACATGCCATCTGAAAAAGCCCCTTTTGAGGTTACCTATTACGAACCTCCTGATGTTTTGCCAAAGCCCTCTATTTATGGAACAGGAGAAATGGTATCACCGACATATGGAGGAAATGACATAAAGGCTCTTGGAGGAGCTGGGGCGTGGCTGGCAACAGCTCCTGATCTGATGAGGTTACTGCTTGCTGTCGATGGTTTCAGCACAAAGCCTGATATCCTGAGTGATGAGAGCATCAGGATCATGACCGATAATCAGAATGGATTTGCACCGATAGGGTGGAAGACCACTGTTTTTAACGGAACATGGTGGAGGACAGGTTCATTTCCGGGAAGCGCAGGTATGTTGAAAAGGCAACCTGACGGAATGGCCTGGGTAGTCCTTTTAAATTCAAGCGCATGGAACGGACCTGAGATCTACTCCTACATTAATAACATGATGTACCGTGTCCTGGCACAGCTAAAGCCGTACCCCGACGGAGACCTCTTTGATTATTCCCTGCCTGTCCCTTTAATGCCCTCATTTGTTGAATATTCAAACAGGTGATCATGTGTTTTTCTGTAAATGTCAACCTTGTAAAAGAGGAGCTGGAGAACAGGTATGGAGCTACTCTGATCGATCCTGAAAATTATCGTCCAAGTTATTATTATCATGCTTTCACTCTTCCTGAACTACCAGCGGTATGTTCAGGTGAGCCGGAAAAGATAAGCTTACTCAAATGGGGTTTGATTCCTCACTGGACGAAAACCAGGGAAGATGCTGATGCAATCAGGTTCAGGACATTTAATGCAAGGGCGGAGAGCGTTGCAACCAGACCTTCTTTTTCTGCCTCATTCAAATCAAGAAGATGTATTATCCCTGTCAGGGGTTTCTTTGAATGGCAGCACGTCGGGAAAGAAAAAATTCCATGGTATATTTATCACTCCGGCGATGATATATTATCTGTTGCCGGGCTGTATGATGAATGGACTGAGAGTGATACGGGGCTAGCCTGCAGCACTTTTACAATCATTACAACAGACGCCAACGATCTGATGGCTGAAATTCACAACTCTGCACGAAGGATGCCGGTTATTCTGGATAAGGCAGCCGAATCAGCCTGGATAAGCCTCACCACCTCACCCGATGAAGCTCAGGGACTTCTTGATCCCTGTCCTTCTGATATTCTCAAAGCCCATACTGTGAGTCCTATGATAAATGACCGGACGAGGAACAGGAACACTGCTGAAGTAATAGAGCCCTACTCATGGCCATCTGAGAACCTCCTTTTCTGAGAAACAACCGGCAGTAAGAATTTCCTGCAAATTTCATCTTATTGTGCCACGAAATGATAAGTAAGGGTTCCTGTCTGTATCCTGGGGGAATTGATATCAGAGTTGAATTTGGAAATAAGGGCCGTAGCAACTGCTGTCTCGAGAAGACATGGATCTGTTGTTGAACTTTCATTGCCCACTACAAGGGCTTTTTCAACGATTCCATTTCTGTTCACATCGATGGCGAGCACAACTTTTCCCGAACCACGGCATTTGTAAATGGGCACCGGGAGATACCTGTGTGTACGTCCGGGGAGGTTGTAATATATTCGGGTGGGACCTGAGTAATTGGATGCCATTTCCTGCGACCTAGAAGGATCATCTCCTTGTTCCCCGTCATTGATGTCACCCTCGTAGGAAAGGTTTTCATCGTCCTGCAGATCCTTATTATCTTCCTGGTTATCAATGTCTTTATTATCTGCGAGTTTCCCGCTTTTTATAAGCTCCTCCTTTACCATATTGATATAATCATCCGGATTTATCTGCTCCAATGGCTTATTTGCCAGGTTCTTTGCTATATTCAGCATCTCCTCGTCTCCCTGGAGTATCTTCTCAACCGAAGAAGCCGGTAATTCTATAAGCTTCTCCTTCTCCTCAGTTTCGTCCGCAGGTGCAAATTCTACTGTGAATTCATGTGAAAGGTCTCTCTGCAGGGAATTTAACCTGAATGACATGAATATTATTCCGGCAATAAGGTGAATTATTATTGTGCCAAGTATCCCTACTAATCGTCCGGTATTGCGTCTCATATTTTGCGAAATTATAAATTATTACTTTTGTAATTCACTAAAACAGTATTTTATATGCCTGTAAACAAGTTTCAGGCAATGGTGCTTATTGCTTATAATAAAGAAAGGACATGCCATGAAAGAGGAATTGATACTTGAGATTATTAAGGAGAGATGGAGCCCTTATTCCTTCTCTTCGTCTCCTGTTGAGGAATATAAGCTTAAAGCTATGTTTGAAGCTGCCGGACACGCTCCCTCCTTCAATAATGAACAACCCTGGATATTTCTCTTCACATCACGACAGGACCGGCAGGTCTACGATGATTATCTTGGATTTATGAATGAATCCAACAGGATCTGGGCGGCAAATGCTTACGCTATTATCATAAGTATGGCACGATTGACCTTTTCTTC
>CAYQBZ010000430.1:819-3109 GCA_964415855.1 uncultured Rikenellaceae bacterium | reverse complement strand
TTCCTAACAGGAAGATACCCGTGAGGGTATAGAAGTGTAACAGAAAATAACCGTCACGCCCTGGCGTGATAAGGGTGAAAAGGTGAGGTAAGAGCTCACCGGTCCTTCTGGTAACAGCAGGATACGTACACCTTATGGGTTGAAAGACCATGTATACCGGCGATAAGGGCTGCTCGCCCGATGCCGGGGGGTGGGTCGTATGAGTCACGCAGCAATGCGTGACCAAGATAGATGATGGGAAACGGTTTTATAATCTTGTAAAGAAACCAAAACTGTACAGAATCCGGCTTACAGGCCAGCTGCTTCAGGTGAAGGCGGGATGATTCCCGCCTTTACTATTTCACCTTGAAGACGCTGTCATCCATCGGCAGATTTACCTCTATCTTGTCGAATGTTATTACGGCAGCTTCCATCCCGTTAGCCATAGCAGTTGTTTTCTTTGGCAGGACAACACCATCAATGTCGACATAATCAGTAAGATATGTATCAACATTCATCATGTTTCCACCCTGGTCGACGGTGGTAGTGAGCTTGACAAGCATATAGGAATCCTTATCAAGGAACATGTAAACAGGGGTGCCGCCGCTGTTTACTTTCAGTTTGAATGCTGGTTTCCCGTTTACATCTTCCTGTCCTTCCAGTGCAAGCTGTCCCTTTGAGTGATAATTTACAATCTCATTCCGGAATACATTATTTTCCTGTACCTGTCTCAACTGGTCGCCGCTAAGCTCAACCGGTTCACTCGATCCCATCATAGGATTTATCATATACCCCTTTTCCCCGTCATAAACTGAAGCCATATCCTGTCCGTTGAAGGAATATGTCACCCTGATTTTATCGGGATTTTTCATCATCATTACCATAGGCATCTCCATACCCATAGCTGACATCTTACCTGTGATTTTAATACTGGATATCTTTGACAGTTTATCCTGTTTGACAGCAGCTGAATAGTTTTTTACGATCTCATTGAGCGACTGTGCGTTCATAACAGAAGCTGCAAGCAGTCCTGTTAAAATAAAAAGAAACTTTTTCATAATGTTGATTTTAAAAATATGACCTTAAAATGAATTTATTGTTTTTCTTAGTGCTGCAAGCTTATATAATAGTGCATCCATTTCAGACAATTTAAGCATATTGGCCCCGTCTGACAGTGCTGTGGCAGGATCCGGATGTGTTTCAATGAAGATACCGTCAGCCCCGATGCTTACAGCCGCCCTGCCGATGCTCTCTATCATTTCCGGCCTTCCTCCTGATACACCGGCTTCCTGGTTCGGCTGCTGAAGTGAGTGTGTGATATCCATTATTACAGGGAATCCGGTTTTCTGCATCTCAATAATATTCCTGAGATCCACCACAATATCCTGGTAACCGTACATATTGCCCCTGTCAGTAAGCATTATATTACTGTTCCCGGATTCAATTACCTTTTCTAGGGCAAATCTCATAGATGATCCGGAGAGGAACTGGCCCTTCTTGATATTTACCCATTTGCCTGTTTTAGCTGCTGCTGTCAGCAGATCGGTCTGCCTGCACAGAAAGGCAGGAATCTGAAGCATATCAGCATAATCTGCTGCAATTGCTGCTTCGCCGGGATTGTGAATATCGGTTATAACCGGTACTGAATAGCGTTTTTTTACCTCAGCGAGGATCTTAAGCGCTTTAATATCCCCGATACCTGAAAAAGAAGAGGCTTTCGACCGGTTTGCCTTTCTGTAAGAGGATTTAAAAACAAATGGCAGATTATATTTATCGGAAAGATCTTTAAGGTGCCCGGCCGTTTCAAATACGACCTTCTCACTTTCAATAACGCATGGCCCGGCAATTAACAGAAAATTACCAGATTCACCATGGTTTAAACCGGGGATATCTAATCCTGCTTTTATCATTCTTGTACAAAAGTAGAAATATATTTTACATACAGTATTGTGTAATTATTGTCCTTTGCCCCCCCAATCCACCTGGGGGAGATGCCGCACAGCGGCAGAGAGGCTTTGTAACAGAGATTATATTTTGGATTACTTGTTGTAATTATAAAAATCTTTCCACATGGCTGATAGCTTTTTCCTGATCTCTTCCTCCCTGGGATTAGTCCCTGGATCGTAAAAAGTAATTCCTTTTAATTTGTCGGGGAGGAAATTATCGGCAACAAAGTTACCTGCATAGTCATGTGCATACCGGTATCCCCTGCCATATCCTGTATCTTTCATCAGCCGGGTAGGAGCGTTCCTGATGTGCAGGGGAACAGCGAGATCCCCTTCACTTTTTACAGAGCCCGTGGCATCCTCAA
>CAYQBZ010000430.1:0-809 GCA_964415855.1 uncultured Rikenellaceae bacterium | reverse complement strand
CATCAGGGTCCGGTCTCAAATCAATAACCTTATTGGCATCCTCAATTGCCAGGTAAGCGGAATTACTCTTGGGGGAAGTAGCAAGATAAATTGCTGCCTCAGAGAGGATGATCCTCGATTCGGGCCATCCGATAACGTTAACAGCTTCAAAGCAGGCCTGGGCAAGAAGTATCGCATTCGGATTGGCAAGTCCTATGTCCTCGGCAGCGAGTATAAGCATGCGCCGGGCAATGAACCTGGGATCTTCACCCCCTTCCACCATCCGGGCAAGCCAGTATACAGCCGCGTTGGGATCACTGCCCCTGATTGATTTTATAAATGCTGATATTAAATCGTAATGCTGCTCCCCGTTCTTGTCGTATAATGCAAGATTTTTCTGGACATGTTTCAGCACCTTCTCATTGTCAATGACGATCTTGTCGGAAGATACTTCATCATATTCTGAATTAACAACAAGTTCAAGAGCATTGAACATTTTCCTGGCGTCACCACCTGAAATGCGAATAAAGGCCTCATATTCCTTTATTTCTATTTTGAAGTCTGCGAGGTAACTGTCCTTTGTCAATGCCATATTGACCATTGTGATAAGTTCTTCATCAGTGAGGGGATTCATAATGTATACCTGGCATCTCGAAAGTAACGGCGATATAACCTCAAATGAAGGATTCTCGGTTGTTGCTCCTATGAGAGTAATTATACCCTGCTCAACAGCGCTTAGCAGCGAATCCTGCTGCGATTTGTTGAACCTGTGTATCTCATCAATAAACAAGATGGGATTAGGCTGATTGAAGAATTGCTGCTTTTTTGCT
>CAYQBZ010000429.1:0-3118 GCA_964415855.1 uncultured Rikenellaceae bacterium | reverse complement strand
CCAGTGAAACTACAGGTTCTCCCTCACGCGATTCAGTAACAGATTCCTTTGCATTAGGGATTATCCTGGCAAGAACCAGTTCATAATTGATGCCGCTGATACTGAAATCCTTTTTATATTCATCCGCAGTGACAGATGTCATCGAATATTTTTCCGATTCACTGGTTAATATTTTACCGGTATTATCCTTAACGGTATATCCTATAAACTTCTCATTTGAAAAACATTTGTCCTGCTCCGCCCCTTCTCTTATATGAATGGTCCCTTCCCAGCCAAAATACCTTGTTATACCGGCACCTATTATCATCACAATAAATGATAAATGAAAAAGAAAGACCGGCAGTTTTCCTTTTTTATATAGTTTGAATATGATCACCCGGCCGGTCAGGTTAATTGCAAGCAACAATAATATAAGTTCGAACCAAAGCGTATTATATACCATGCTGTATGCGACCGATGATCCGAAGTCATTCTCTATAAATGTAGCCACTGCCATGGCCCCGGCGAATAACACAAATAATACACCCATAAAGACAGGTGAAAAGAGGATCTTAGTGTACTTCATAATATCTGGTTGTTAATAATTTAATTTATAATGCCGGAAGCCCGAAGACGGAAGTCCGACTATGGTTATTCATTCACAATTCATTAATTTATATCTTAAACCTTAATGTCTC
The DNA here is from genome assembly GCA_964415855.1 of uncultured Rikenellaceae bacterium. Lineage (GTDB taxonomy): Bacteria > Bacteroidota > Bacteroidia > Bacteroidales > VadinHA17 > LD21. The sequence continues at coordinate 2,441 of CAYQBZ010000429.1, read as the reverse complement.
TTCTTCCGTATACCGACTTCCGCCTTCCGACTTTCCTTACCCTTTTTCGGAGATACGGGTTAGTTTTTCCTTATCAAGTATCTTTACTTTCGAAGCATCGGAATAAACCACCCCTGAATCCTCAAAATCCTTCAATATCCTTACAACACATTCCTTTGCCATATTTGACATTTCGCCCAGTTCCTGGCGTGAGAGTATCATCTCGTACTCATCTGTCAGGAATACTTCATCTGAGAAATACAGTAAGATCTCAGCCAGCCTTCCGGGCATTTTCTTCTGGGAAAGATTTACCATCCGGGTATGGGATCTCAGTGCTTTGGCGCTGATATCTTCCATCATGCTGTCTGCAAATGCACCATTTGATCTTACCAGCTTTCTGAAAATATCGAATCCGACGAAGCAGGCCTGGACTTTTGTAAGAGCAGCCACTGAATATGAATGACGTGAATTTACATAAACACCCGGACCTATTATCAGCTGACCTGGCAGAGCGATTCCCATAAGGAAGTTCTTACCGTTAATACCCTCGATATATACCTTGGCCATCCCATTCGCCATGAATAATGCACTGGAAGCAGGCGATCCCTGCTTAAGCATTATCTCACCAGGATTGAACGCAGCTTCATATCTGTTTTCATTTACTATTTGCATCTCACTTTTCGTAAGATGCCTGAAGCTCTTCCACCCTGTGGTGCAATCTGTACAATCCTCTATGAAATTCCGGCCCGTCATTTTTCTTTTTTAAAAGGTTTCAAAAGTAGGTTTTTAAAATTCAGGAAATGCAAAAATAACAAATATCATTTATTTAATTGATATTTATCTCCCTAATGCTTCATATCTATCAACTATTTTCATTGTAAATAGCACTAACACTGTTAATATATTAACAACTTCAATCACTATCTTGTGACAGAAATGAAAACCATGCTATAGTGACTAAAAGAATAAATTACTTGTACCATTATAATAAATAACCAAACTCCTATAACTATGAAAAACCTAATCAAATCTCTTTCCTTCTTTTCAGTTGCTGCCATAATGCTTTGTTCCTGCGAAGGGCCGATGGGTCCTGCCGGAGCAGACGGAGCGCCAGGGGCAGACGGTCAGAACGGAATAGATGCAAATGAATCCTGTACTCTGTGCCACAACAACAATGCAGTTATTGAGACCAAGCTTGCACAGTGGGAGAATTCTGTTCATGCCACCGGTGGAAATGCGGGTTATTGCAACAGGACAGGTTGTCTTCAGTGCCATACGAGCCAGGGATTCCTTCAGGCTGTAGCAACAGGCTCGACATCAGGACTGACAGTTCCCACCGATCCTCAACAAATCAACTGCTACACATGTCATAAAATTCATGACACATTCACAGATGATGACTGGGCACTTACAAAACCAGGTGCACAGGTCCTTGACGTGAAAGATATCGCAGGAGCAGATGTGACATGGAATAAAGGGAACAGTAACCAGTGCGTTCAGTGCCATCAGGCTCGTCCTATTTCAGGGGCACCGGCCTTTACAGATAATGATTTTGTAGTAACCAGCGGTGGAACACGTATTGGTCAGCATCATTCACCGACTCCTAACCTTATACTCGGGAAAAATGCCTTCGAGATAGACGGTACTACTGATTATCCTGCATCAAATCCTCATTCAAGCGACAAAGGTTGCCTCTCGTGTCACATGTCAACACCCTACGGTTACGTGGGAGGAGGTCATAGCTGGAATATGAAGTACGAGGTCCATGAGAATGAGACCTTACTTACTACCGGCTGCCTGGTATGCCATACCACATACACCGCAACCACCATCGCTGCAAAACTGGATGATCTCCAGACAGAGGTTGAAGAAAAAATTGCAGATCTTGAAGCTCAGCTTATTGCAGCCGGAGTATATGATACATCCACAGAGCTCGCCAAAGCAGGCACATTCAGTTCTAAGCTTGTCTATGCTTATATCATTTTCGATACAATAGTACAGGACCGCAGTGAGGGTGCACACAACCCTGGCTACATTAAGGCACTCCTGGATAATACAATTGAAGCTATGACAGCACTTGGTTATCCCCCACCAGCATAGTATTTTAATATTTCTTTCAACAGAAAGCTGCTTCATCCGAGGCAGCTTTCTTTATATGGTAATAACCCATCAGCGCAGCGTAAAGGGCAGGTAAGGAAAACCGGGGAACAGGGTTTACTTCTTCCGCCATCCCAAAATGGACTCTCTGATAACCCAGTGTTTAACAAATAAAAAAACCGTCTCATTTCTTTATGAGACGGCCTATTTTCTGTATTGTTTAATTACTATAAGAACACTTTACTTCTTGAATGTTCTCATATAATTAACGATGTTCCAAATATCGTCATCTGTTAGTTTACCTTCATACTTAGGCATCTCACCTCTTCCGAATTTGGTTTTGTAGAAATGATCTCCATCGGTCT
>CAYQBZ010000428.1:0-3122 GCA_964415855.1 uncultured Rikenellaceae bacterium | reverse complement strand
AAACCAACTTTCATTGTAAGATCAATATCCTCCATAGTACCCACACCTTCCATGAGTATCTCGCATGCTTCATTTATCAGCGGAACAAAAAGACGTGTGCTTATAATACCCGGCGACTCTTTCACCGGTATCACTTTCTTACCTATCAGATTGGCAAATTTCAGTGTATTCTCATAAGCCTTTTGTGATGTATAGAGACCTCTGACTATTTCAACGACCCTGGCATCTGCTTCAGGGGTAAGAAAATGAAAACTGACACAACGGTCCCTGTGCTGAAGGTCGGCAGTAAGCTCAGTAATCACCTGTGTGGAAGAGTTCGTAGCTATAATTGTCTCTTTATCAACATATTGCTCAATCTTATACAAAATGGCCATTCTTATATCATGGCTATGCTCCCTGCTGGAGGACTTTATGGCTTCTATTACAATATCGCATCCCCTGAATTCATTATAATCGGTTGTACCCTTAATACGTGATAATATTCCCAGTTTCTCCGAATTTGTCATCCCCCAGCGCTCTATCATCCGGTCGAGTTCCCTGGCAAGCTCCTCATAGGCCTGCTCAATCTTCTGCTCATTGAGTTCCAGGAATATCACATCCAATCCCTTGGAGCTTACAAGTCGCGCAATATTTTGTCCTACAGTTCCTGCTCCAACAATTCCTACCCGTGAAAACAGGATTTTTGGTTTGGTCTCTTTTAACAGACCATAATCTTCAAGTTTTTCTAAAATCTCTGACATACCAGTTACATTAAATATTGTTTATAGGTTATTCGGAAGGATGACACCGGAACCATCCCCCAGAAGTTCATTATCTCTTCATGCCTGCTGCCTGGTTTGCGGTTATTGCAATCATGCTTACAATATCGTTAACCGTACATCCTCTTGACAGATCGTTTATCGGAGCTGCCATACCCTGTAAAACAGGACCTATTGCCTCAGCATGAGCAAAGCGCTGCACCAGCTTATAAGCTATATTACCGGCATTCAGGTCAGGGAATATCAGCACATTGGCTTTTCCGGCTATAGGGCTCCCGGGTGCCTTGCTGTTGCAGATAGCTTCTATTACAGCCGCATCTCCCTGGAGTTCTCCATCTATGATAAGGTCAGGGGCCATTTCCTTTGCGATCCTTGTAGCATTAACAACCTTATCAACCAGCTCATGCTTTGCACTTCCCTTGGTTGAAAAGCTGAGCATGGCGATCCTTGGTTCAAATCCTGTAATAACTTTTGCCGTATGTGCAGATGCAATGGCAATCTCTGCAAGCTCTTTTTCATCAGGATTCGGATGAACAGCGCCATCTGCAAAAATTACAACGCCGTTTGAACCAAAGCTCTTATCGGGAATGATCATAATAAATGCACCTGAAACAACAGAAATACCGGGAGCAGTCTTAACATAATGAAATGCCGGTCTCAGAACATCTCCCGTGGCATGATCAGCTCCGGACACCTCTCCATCCGCATCCCCGTTCTTGATCATAAGCACACCGAGGTAGAGGGGATCTTCTATCAGTAAGGAAGCCTCTTCCCTCGTCATACCTTTACTTTTACGCAGCTCGACCATCATACCAATATAATGATCCTTCTTATCATGTGATAAAGGATTTACGATTGACGCTTTTGATAAGTTCTTCAGTCCCAGTCCAGCAGCATGGGATCTGATCTCTTCAGGATCCCCGATCAGTATTATCCGGGCCAGTTCTTCCTGTATTGCAATGTCGGCTGCCTTAATTGTCCTTTCTTCATATCCTTCCGGAAGCACTATGCGCTGGTTATGTTTTTTAGCATTTTGTTTGAGGTGATCTAAGAATTCCATTGTGTATCAAGCTGTTAAGTTGGTAAAATTTTTTCTATAAATGTACGAAAAAAAAGTTCGATTTAGCAATTTTGAATAACATGATTAATATCAGGAAAATAACTTTAAGGAAAATTATTCATTATTATATTTCCATCTTAGAAACCGCTATTAAATCATTTTTCTAATTTTGCAGTCTTAATACCTTAGATAACTATCGGTAATCTGGAATAAAGTTATTAATTTTTATAGTTCATACCCCCTTCCTGGACCTTCCCCAAAGGGGGAATGAACTGAAGATCAAGCTTTTCCCCCCTGGGGGAAACGGGAAAGGGGGTTGTAAGAAAGGAAATGAATGTAATTGATTATTCACATCGAATACTTGATGTTTTTTACTATTAACATCTTATTATTAATACCCGACACTCTTAAACATTATCATATGAATCCGATATATTCCAGGCTTGATACATTAGGTCAACTCCTTGAAGGTGATCTCAGGTATGATGATACAACCACCACCATTTATTCCACCGATGCTTCGGTATATAAAGAAAAACCAGTTGCCGTTGCCTGGCCGAAGGGAGTATCGGATTTAAAAATGATACTGGAATTCGCTGCTAAGGAAGGAATAAGTATTACAATGCGGGCCGGCGGTACATCACTGGCCGGACAGGTTGTAAGTTCAGGGATAATAGTGGATATCTCAAGATATATGAACCGGATCCTTGAGATTAACAGGGAAGAGAAATGGGTCAGAGTTGAGCCGGGTGTTGTTCTGGATGAACTTAATCTGAAACTAAAGGATTCCGGCCTGTTCTTCGGTCCCGAGACTTCTACCTCTAACAGGTGTAATATCGGAGGGATGCTTGGAAACAATGCCTGCGGCTCACATTCTATCATTTACGGATCGACCAGAGATCATACTATTGAGATGAAGGTACTGCTCACCGATGGCAGCGAAGCAGTATTTGGTCCGGTTGATAAGGATACCTTCGCCGGCAAGTGCCTGCAGCAAAATCTGGAAGGGAAGATTTACAGGAACATAAATGATATCCTTGGCGATCCAAAAAACCGGGAGAGCATTACAAGCGAATATCCCGATCCCAAAATACACAGGAGAAATACAGGTTATGCACTGGATCTGCTGCTCGACACGGAGGTATTTGGAGAAAAACCGGGAAGCAGGTTTAACTTCTGCAAATTGCTGGCCGGCTCTGAGGGTACTCTTGCAGTCACTACAGAGGTTAAATTAAACCTTGTCCCTGTACCTCCTGAGCAGCCGGAACGCGACGCGCATCTCCGAGTTGTGGAACCTGCTCATC
>CAYQBZ010000427.1:0-3124 GCA_964415855.1 uncultured Rikenellaceae bacterium | reverse complement strand
ATCCTCTGCTACTGATGAATTAATAATCTCATTGCTTGAAAAGGTGAGGCTGAATATAAATGAAGAGGATAGCAGGTTAATACTTGGAAATAAGTTCAGAGATACCTATTTAAATACAATTGGTGATTTTAATCTGCTTTATAATCTGACGGGGAGCCCGCAGTATCTGGGCAAATTATTCGAATATTCTGAAAAAAGCAAGGTCGCGGGCCTGCTTGCCTCAACCAGGGAACTAAAAGCATCACAGTTCCATATCCCTGAAGATATTGCAACTGCTGAACAGGAACTTCAGAAAGATATAGGTCTCTTCAATGATAAAATTGCTATCGAAACAGCAAACAGTTCGCCGGATTCATCATTGATATATCAGCTTAAAGAAAATCTTTTTCATGCTACTCAGAAAAGGGATTCATTAATATCAGTATTTGAGAAGCAATACCCCGACTACTATGCTATTAAGTATAACACACAGGTAACCGCGATGGAGGATGTCCCCCGCATAATAGGACGTAACAGTAATTATATCAGTTATATTAGCACAGATACGATATTATATACCATCATCGTCAACAGGAAATTTAAGAAGGTAATAACAACACATGTTGATTCGCTGTTTTTCCGGAACGTTTCGGAATTCAAACAGCTTCTGTCTACATTTCCACAGTCGGAAAATTCCAGGTTTGAATATAAACAGTATCAGTTGTTAGGTTACGGGTTATACAGAATATTAATAGAACCTGTGAGGAAGTTCATAATCTCCGATAATATCGTGATATCTCCTGATAATATTCTTTCATATATCCCGTTTGGCACACTTCTTACCTCGCCTGATGCTGATCCGGAAGTTATATACCGCTCACTTCATTACCTGATGAACGATCTTAATATATCATATACATATTCTGCAACATTTTTGGCTGAATCGGTTAAAACAGGATATAATTTCAATAATAAGGTAATAGCCTTTGCGCCTGATTATAAAGATAGTATTGACGTACAGAGTGTTCTCCTTAGCAGGCAGGCGCTGAAGAATATTTTGCCCGAGCTTAAATATGCCAGGGAAGAAGCTGAATATGTTACTGCTATAACCCGGGGCCGGCTTTTGTTAGACGGTGAAGCAAATGAGGCTGCTTTTAAGGCATTGTCAGGTAACTACGATATTATTCATCTTGCCATGCATACTATTCTGGACGATGAGAATCCGATGAATTCCACTTTGATATTCAGTTCAGGAAAAGACACAACTGAGGATGGTTTTCTTAAGACGTATGAAGTTTACGGCATCCCGCTGAAGGCAAAAATGGTAGTTCTTAGTTCCTGTAATACCGGAAATGGCATTTTATCTTCAGGAGAGGGAATACTTAGTCTGGCCAGAGGATTCATTTATTCAGGCAGCCAGTCTGTAGTTATGTCAATGTGGGAGATTGAGGACAGGTCAGGAGCAGAAATTACCAGGATGTTTTATGAAAATCTTAACACGGGAAGCTCAAAAAGTGTTGCTCTTAAAAAAGCAAGGATCAGGTACCTTAAGGGCGCTAACCAGCTAAGATCCCACCCCTATTTCTGGGCAACACTTGTTATATACGGAGATAACAGCCATTTGTATACTTCAAAATATCTGGTATACTCAACTCTTGCAGTTCTGTTAATACTGATACTTCTCCTCTTCCTTTATTTTAAAAAACGCAGGTATTCCTGATACTCCGGATCTTCCCTGATAATCTCCATGAGGGCTTCCTTCGAGAGATACTTTTTACGCCTGGCGTAAACTTCATTCTTAAGATTCATCGCACTTGCGATGTCAGCATATGAACGGCCCTCAGCAAAAAGATTCAACACAGTTTGCTGATCGGCTTTGAGTTTAACGAATGCCCTGCTTACAATCCGTTCCAGATCAGGTTCAGTGATATTTATTGTATCGTCTTCATCGGAAAGATCAATTACAAGTTCCGTTGTTCTCTTTTTCTTCCTTAGCTGGGCACTCCAGACATTCCTGGCAATTCCGAAAAAATAACCTTTAAGATCCGTTGTCAGCCTGATCTTGTCCTCCGTAATCTGCCTGTAGAGTATTATTATGGCATCCTGGAAGACATCTGATACATCATCAGCTGTTCCGCTGTTCTTGATTACATGATCCTTCACTGACTGCAAGTAATTATCGTACAACCAATTCAGGGTACCGCTGTCCTGCTTGCGTAAGCCATCTATTATGCTGCTATCCGGTATCTTTTTAAACAATCCCTTAAATTTTGAAGTACCAACTGGCAAATATAATACTTCCATAATCTAAAAGTGACTTATTATGCTAACAGGATTTGATTTATAGAGATGACGGACCATTCATTATCAAAATATAAATATCTTTACTTTCTTAAAATCAAATTTCCATAAGGTAAAAATGTCTTTTCCCTTTGTAAAACAACCCGATGCTATGGATTGCGGGCCTGCCTGCCTGAAAATGGTTGCAGGATTTTACAAAATGAATTTTCCGCTTGATACACTGCGCAGGAAATGTTTTATTACAAGGGAAGGGGTTTCCTTTCTTGGTCTATCTGAAGCGGCTGATTCTCTGGGATTTCGCACAATCGGAGTGAAGATCCCCTTTGAGATGCTCACAGAGAATGTACCACTCCCCTGCATAATCCACTGGAGGCAGAAACATTTCATTGTTGTATATAAAATCAGGAAGGACAAAATCTGGGTGTCAGATCCGGCTGTAGGACATTTAAAGTATAACCGCGACGAGTTTATACAAAACTGGGCATCCACGATGTCAGAGGGAAAACCTGCCGGGCTTGTTCTTATTCTTGAACCAACGCCTGCTCTTTTTGATAATAAAATTGAACCTGAAAAAAGTCATGGCTTTAGGTTTCTTTTTAAGTATTTCAAGCTCTACAGGAAATATTTTTATCAGCTGGCACTGGGTTTGTTCCTTGGCAGTTGCATACAGCTCGTTATCCCTTTCCTGACACAATCGATAATTGATATAGGGATCAATAACAATAACCTGGATTTTATTTATCTGATACTCTTTGCACAGCTTGCTTTACTTATCGGAAGGATGTCAGTGGAATTTATAAGAGGATGGCTTCTTCTTCATATAGGATCGCGAGTGAATGTAGCT
>CAYQBZ010000426.1:0-3130 GCA_964415855.1 uncultured Rikenellaceae bacterium | reverse complement strand
TGGCAAATCGGGATGGTCACCATAGGTTGAAGAACTTGCAGCATAGATAAATCTTTTAACATCAGCCTGCTTGGCTGCAAATATCATCTTAACGAAACCACCTATATTAACATCTGTTGAAGTGACCGGGTCCTTGATGGATCGTGGTACCGATCCCAGAGCAGCCTGGTGAAAGACAATATCATTTCCACTGACAGCTTTCTCGCAGTCAGACAAGTTCCTGATATCCCCTTCGATAAATTTAAAATTTGGATCTCCCAGGAAATTTTCTATATTTTTTCTCTTCCCGGTAGATAAATTGTCCAGACAAACTACCCGATTTCCTTCTTTCAGTAATGATTCTATTAAATTCGAACCAATGAAACCTGCTCCTCCTGTTACCAGTACTTTGTTATTACTCAGTAAATGTTCCATCAACTACTGCAATAAAATACATAATTTTACAAAATTATAACTAAAAATTTAATTCAGCGGTCGTTTTTTCCCAGCATCATCATTATCTCTTTAATAATAAATATTGCAGTTTTGCCATCACCGTAAAAGCCCGGGAAATCAGGTAGGGACCGCATATCTAAAAAGTTAAGTATTTCCTTTTCAATCTGATCAGGATCAGCATCCACAAGTCTGGCTGTACCGTTACTAACCAGTTCGACCCACTCGGTTTCCTTCCTGAGCACAACGCAAGGCTTTCTAAAAAAATGCGATTCCTTCTGTACCCCGCCTGAGTCAGTAACAATCATTCGGCAATTCTTCTCCAGCAGGATCATTTCAAGGTACGAAACAGGTGGAAGGATCTTAATATATTTGCAATTGAGCAATTCATTAAATATTTTTTCCAACCTGGTAGTTAAAGAATTTACAGTTCGCGGATGTAGTGGCATTAACATGCAGATATTACGTGTCTCTGCCAATCTTTTGAGCGTAGTCATTATATTTGCAAGACGGGAGATATCATCCGTGTTCAAATCCCTGTGAATAGTTACAAGTATGAAATCATCCCTTTGCACCGAGAGTTGCTCCAACAGACCGGACTTCTTCTCCTCAGCAAGCTGTGCAAAAAAGAGTGCATTATCGTACATGATATCCCCGGTAGGGTAGATCTTAGGATTATCAATCGTATATGGCGGGCTGTTATCGGGCCTGAATCCTTCCCTAATCAGGTTTTTAAATGCAGCATTTGTAGGAGCAAACAACAATGTTGAGGCATGGTCACTCATAATACGGTTAAGCTCTTCAGGCATATACTTACTATACGACCTCAATCCTGCCTCGATATGAATCACCGGGTAATGAAGCTTGGAGGCAGCAATGGCCCCTGCCAGTGTGGAATTTGTATCGCCATACAACACCACACAGTCAGGCTCCTCTTTAATCAGGACCTCCTCAATACCTGTTATCATCATTGAAGTCTGACGACCATGCCCTGCAGAACCTACTCCAAGATTATAATCAGGAGTACGAATTTCGAGCTCCTCGAAAAAGATACCTGACAGCTCTTTGTCATAGTGCTGGCCTGTATGAACCAGGACTTCGACAATATTTTCTGAGAACCGGTCACGAATAATCCTGCTTATTGCTGAAGCCTTAATTATCTGAGGACGTGCACCAACAATATTCACAATTTTTATCTTCGGCATTGACTCGGAAATTTATCAGGATCTAAAGATAGGGAAATTAGCGATAGTATCAATTAAAACTAAACAGGAAGGGCATCTTTTTACGTAGATGCCCTCTTTCATTGGATGAAACTCTATTTTGCGTAGTTTACAGCTCGCGTCTCGCGGATCACAGTTATTTTTATCTGTCCCGGGTAGGTCATTTCATTCTGTATCTTTTTAGCAATTTCAAATGAAAGACCCTCAGCTTCCTTATCGGTTACTTTCTCTGCTCCCACTATCACGCGAAGCTCCCTGCCAGCCTGTATTGCATAGGTTTTCATAACTCCCGGATATTGCAATGCCAGTGATTCCAGTTCTTTCAGCCGTTTAATATATGATTCAACCACCTCACGGCGGGCTCCGGGTCTTGCCCCGGAAATAGCATCACAAACCTGAACGATTGGTGCTATCAGAGTCGTCATTTCCGTTTCATCGTGGTGTGATCCTATGGCATTGCAAATCTCCGGCTTTTCCTTGAATTTCTCGGCAAGCTTCATTCCGAGAATGGCATGCGGGAGTTCAGGCTCATCATCGGGTACCTTGCCAATATCATGAAGCAGTCCGGCCCGTTTGGCAAGTTTTGGATTTAATCCCAGCTCAGCAGCCATGATTGAGCACAGATTTGCCACTTCCCGTGAGTGCATCAGCAGGTTCTGTCCATATGATGACCTGTATTTCATCTTACCAATCAGCCTTATTAGTTCAGGGTGCAGTCCATGAATTCCCAGGTCGATAGTGGTTCTTTTTCCAACCTCCAGTATTTCTTCCTCAACCTGCTTGCGTGTTTTGTCCACCATCTCCTCAATTCTAGCAGGATGTATCCTGCCATCAGTAACAAGCTGATGAAGGGCAAGCCTGGCAACCTCCCTCCTAACGGGATCAAATGCTGAAAGCACTATTGCTTCAGGAGTATCATCCACAATAATCTCAACGCCGGTAGCCGCTTCAAGTGCCCTTATATTACGTCCCTCGCGACCAATTATCCGTCCTTTCATCTCATCGGATTCGATATGGAAAACTGTTACCGCGTTTTCAATGGCATTTTCAGCCGCAACTCTCTGTATGGTCTGGACCACAATCCTTTTGGCTTCCTTATTTGCTGTCATCTTAGCCTCTTCCAGTATCTCATTTACATACGACATAGCTCCTGTCTTTGCTTCTTCCTTAAGGGATTCAATCAGATGATTTTTTGCGTCCTCGGCTGAGAACCCGGAAATAGATTCAAGCTGCTCTACCTGCTGTCTGTGCAGCCTGGCAAGCTCTTCCGATTTTTTGTCCAGCAGTTCAAGCTGAGATGTCAGGTTTTCACGTATCAGGTCAACCTCGTTCTTTTTCCGTTGGGCCTCCTCCAGTCGCTGAGAAAGAGCAAGTTCCTTCTGTTTTATCCTGTTTTCAGCCTGTCCGATCCTGCTGTTTTTCTCATTGATCACCTTTTCATGCTCAGTCTTGAGCTGAAGAAACCGCTCTTTTGC
>CAYQBZ010000425.1:0-3141 GCA_964415855.1 uncultured Rikenellaceae bacterium | reverse complement strand
TAGTGGCAGAACTGACACAACTTCTTACAGGTTTAAGTGCTGACTTCAAAGATGATGGACAGATTACCAGCCAAAACTTGATTGATACCCTGCTTTATAATATTTCACAGTTAAATTATCTCGACATTCGAAAAAACATGGAAACAAGACTGGCAGCATTAAATCAACCAGCAACCATACCGGATTTCGAGAAGTATATTGCAAAATTTCAGGAAAAGCACAGTGCCCAGATATACGCAAGCTTCTATTATCCCGACAGTGCCACACCCGAACCCGTTATGGCTCCTGACTCGAAATTAAAGAACATTCTGACCAGATCCGATACCATATTCCAGGCGGGGAAAGCTTATTCGTTTGCAGCCATAACTCCATTAAATGCCCATCTTACCATTAAGTTCATATCCGCGAATTTAAACAGTAATTATTCCATGGGCGGACCAGTTAATGGATGGGAATTACAGAATGATTATCCCAATGGATTCACGCTTAATTCACAGAGACAAAATGATTTGATGACCATGTTATTTCGTTTGGACAATCCTGGAACTGCGCTCATTGAATATTATGAGAATGATAAAGAATCACCGGCATTCTCAAAAGAAATTAAATGGGAATAGAAACCTCCTCCACGAAGTCGTGAATAAGCCCATCTGGCCGCTGTTTGAAGATGATATATAAACAGCACTGATTATCTGCATAATAAATTTCTAGGCATTGAATTGTCTTCCGCTTTATAAGTAACAAAAACGAATGTTATTTATTCAAGATCATTCAACAGAATAGTTTTTCATTCTTCTATGCAAATTGAGAATAATTGAGTATTTTCGGTTGAACAGTATTTGTTCCAGGTGGACAGCAATTCTTTACCAGATTATGCTAACCTGAAATTTAATAATAAATATTCATGAAAACCGTACTCACGATTTTATTGCCGGCTTTGCTGGTGGTTAATTCTTCTTTTGGACAGCAAAAAATATGGGATGAAACCCCTGAACAGCAAAAAGAAAGGATGTCCTGGTATACAGATGCCAGGTTTGGTATGTTTATTCACTGGGGACTTTATGCGCAGGCTGCCCGGCACGAATGGGTGAAGAACAGGGAAAGGATCACCAATGATGAGTACCAGAAATATTTTGAAGTTTTTAATCCGGATCTGTTCAATCCAACCGAATGGGCAAAAAAAGCAAAAGCAGCCGGAATGAAGTATGCGGTTATCACCTCCAAGCACCATGAGGGTTTTTGCATGTTTGATTCCAGGTATACAGACTACAAGGTTACCAACACACCATATGGTAAGGATATTATTAAGCAGTGGGTGGATGCCTTCCGTGCCGAAGGGCTCGGCATAGGATTTTATTATTCCCTGATAGACTGGCACCATCCGGAATATACCATCGACCGGGTGCATCCCCAGCGTGCCGAAACACAGGAGGAATATGATCAGTTGAACAAGGGCAGGGATATGGCAGTGTACCGTGAATACCTCAAGAACCAGGTTCGTGAGATCCTTACCAACTACGGGAAGATCGACATCCTCTGGCTGGATTTTTCATTTCCCGGAGAATTCGGCAAGGACCGCAATGACTGGGGGTCGGTCGAACTGGTGAAGATGGTCCGGGAGCTTCAGCCCGGGATCATCCTGAACGACCGCGCCGACCTGCTGGATTATGCAGGAGGCTGGGATATCAAAACACCGGAACAATTCAAGGTGAATAAATGGCCCGAAGTGGACGGCAAAAGGGTTCCCTGGGAAACCTGTCAGACATTTTCGGGTTCGTGGGGATATTATCGTGACGAGTATACCTGGAAAGACAACATGCAATTATTGGTCCTGCTTATCGAAACAGTCAGCAAGGGGGGAAACCTGCTGCTGAATGTCGGGCCCACAGCAAGGGGAACTTTCGACCACCGTGCAGACAATGCCCTGGAGAAAATGGGAGAGTGGATGAAGTACAACAACCGGTCGATTTATAATTGTACGCAGGCACCGGATGATTTCTGGGTTCCTGATAATACCTTATTGACGTATAATCCTGAAACAAACAGATTATATATACATTTACTGGTCTACCCCCTCCAAAACTTCATACTGAAAGGATATGGAGATAAGGTAAAATACGCACAGTTTCTGCAGGATGCATCTGAGCTGAGGATTACTGCTCCCCGGGGACACTGGATACAGGAAGAGATGTCAGAGAATGACATCAATATCAGCCTTCCTGTAAACAAACCGGACGTGGAGATACCTGTCATTGAAATATTTTTAAAGGATTGACAGGGTATTCATCTCATCAGTATTAGTTTACAAGTGCCGCTTACTTAGAATTTATCGAGACAACCATTGCTGGCTGAGCCTATAACATACTTATAGATGCTAATATCCTTTTAATTGAAATTTAGAATTAATTTATACTGTGATTTCAGGCCTGTAAGGTTAATTGTCATTAACTTTAATCATAGTTCATAAATTTATAACCAAACTATTTCAAGCATGAGAAAAGTTTTATCATCTCACTTAATTTTTATTTTTTGTATCACATTATTCGTTACCAGTTGCAGCAAGGATGGTGGTGACAAGGGAGCTAACTGTTCAACTCTCTGGGCCGCTGATCTCCAGCCTGAGTTCGATGTCATCACAAGTGCCAGTACAGCCTACTCACTAGATCCAAGCGCAGAAAACTGCAATGTCCTTAAAGCCGCATATCAGGATTGGATCAATGCCCTGAAACCGTATGGTGATTGTGCAACCCTTACCGGTCAAGACCGTGTTGAGTGGCAACAAGCAGTGGATGAAGCCGAAGCTCAAGTAGCTACATTATGCAATTAAGTTAGTCGGTGAGTTCGATGGGTTCATACTGGCAAGGTAGGATCCACACCTTTAATAAAATAGAGGCCATCTTGACACTAAAGTGAGATGGTCTCTTTATTATTATATAACTTTATTGTCCATTCTGCAATCACAAGGTAAAGTCACATGAAAAAAGCCAGGATCATCTTTATATCATTTATCATACTGAACGGATTCCTGTTAAAAAGTAAGTCCCAGATTCTTATCGGCACAACAGAGATCGATACAAATACGATTGTAACAGGTCTTGATACACCCTGGGAGATCCTGTGGGGACCGGATGATATGATCTG
>CAYQBZ010000424.1:2275-3143 GCA_964415855.1 uncultured Rikenellaceae bacterium | reverse complement strand
TATACCCATTCTCTCGTTAAGCGGAGTGGAAGGAAAAATGTTCCATCCTATGGCGCTGGCATTTTCTTTCGCTATTATTGGAGCAATGATCTTTGGGTTGACATGGCTTCCTGTAGCTGCTTCATTATTCTTAAAGGCCGGTAAGAAAAAGAAACACGACATCTCAGGCTGGATAATGAGATTTGTTAATAACACTTATGAACCTGTTATCAGATGGTCGTGCGGTCATAAACGAGCAGTACTGGGCGCTGCACTGTTCTCACTCGTCCTTACGCTGTTTCTTTTCAACAGAATAGGAGGCGAGTTTGTTCCTACTCTCGACGAGGGTGATTTTGTAATCCAACCTGTACTGAAGACGGGTACATCACTGTCAAAGACCATTGAGACTACCACTAAAATGGAGAATATCCTGATATCGCGTTTCCCCGAGGTAAAACAGATAGTAAGCCGTATAGGAGCAGCCGAAGTGCCTACCGACCCAATGTCGATGGAGGAAATTGATATGATCATCAAACTGAAGCCAAAGAAAGAGTGGGTCAACGCTAAAAGTAAAGAGGAGCTTGCGGATAAATTCAAGGAAGCCCTGTCGGTTCTCCAGGGTATCGATTATGAGTTTACACAGCCTATCGAAATGCGCTTCAATGAACTGATAACCGGTGTGCGATCGGATATTGCCATCAAGATATTTGGTGAGGATCTCGATTACATAAACCAGAAAGCCATCGATATAAAAAACCTGATCTCAGGGATACCAGGAGCAAGTGATGTTATACTTGAAAAGACGGTAGGTCTTCCTCAGATGCGGATTGCTTACAACCGTAAAAAGATTGCCTATTACGGCCTCGACATCAAGATGCTAAATGATTAT
>CAYQBZ010000424.1:0-2265 GCA_964415855.1 uncultured Rikenellaceae bacterium | reverse complement strand
CAGCTTTCGGAGGACAGGTTGCCGGCACTGTTTTCGAAGGTGAAAAACGTTTTGACATGGTTACCAGGTTTAATAAACAAAGCAGGACCGATATCGAAAATATAAAACAATTATATGTCCCACTCAGCAATGGCAAACAAATACCTCTTGAAGAACTTGCAGATATACAGTATGCCGAAGGACCCGCCAAGATATCGAGGGAAAACACCCACAGAAGAGTGGTAGTAAGCGTTAATGTTCGTAACCGCGACTTGCAATCAGTTGTCAGGGATATCCAGGCAACCATCAGTAAGAACATTACACTCGAATCGGGAAATTATATAACTTATGGGGGACAGTTCGAAAACCTTCAGAATGCCACACGACGACTGATGGTTGCGGTACCTGTGGCATTGCTACTGATTTTCATCTTCCTTCATTTTGCATTTAAATCCTTCAAGGATGCCATTATGATATTCACAGCTATCCCTCTTGCTACAGTTGGCGGGGTTATCTTATTATGGATAAGAGGTATGCCTTTCAGCGTATCTGCCGGAGTAGGCTTTATAGCTCTTTTTGGTATTGCTGTACTTAACGGGATCGTACTAATTGAACATCTTAAGGAGCTTCAGCACAGCGGAATAACCGATATGCGGGAGGTTATCCTTACAGGCACAAAAAACAGGCTTCGACCGGTTCTCTTAACTGCCGGTGCAGCAGCAATGGGCTTTCTGCCAATGGCAGTTTCAACGGGTGCCGGTGCCGAAGTTCAGCGCCCTCTGGCTACAGTGGTGATAGGAGGACTATTCACTTCAACAATGCTAACGATGATAGCTCTTCCTTTACTATATGAGATCTTCAACAATGTGACTGCAATTAAATTCTTTCCTTTCAGGGTGATAAGAGGCAAAACAATAATTCTCATAGCCCTGATTCTTCTACCCGGCTTATCCTCATTCGGACAGCAGAAGGAACTGCAGCTGAATGATATCATAGATATAGCCATTACAAATAATAAAGAGATAAATTCCTACTCGTTAAAAGTGAAAGAGAGCATTGCTCTTAAACCCACTGCTTTTTACCCTTCAAAAACGACATTAACATACGGTTATGATCAGAATAATATAGCTCCGAATGGATACCCTCTGAAGGTATGGGGCATTATACAGGATATGAACTTCCCCACCCTGTATATGGCGGAGAGGAATGCCAGGTTAATAGATGTGTCAAAAGCAGAGGTCTCCCTCGAATCACAAAAACAAAAACTGATTAAAGAGATTTCACTAAGTTATTATGAACTGCAGGGTCTGCAGGCCAGACAGCAGCTTTTCAGAAGCGTCGACAGCCTGTATACCGACCTGTTGAGAAATGCCGAATCGCACTACAACAAAGGAGATTTCAGCCGTCTCGACCTTCTGAACGTACAGGCCAGGCAACAGCAGGCTAAACTAAACCTTAAGTCAACCATATACAGTATACAGGACTCTTACCAGAAGCTGAAAACACTTATGAATTATGAAGAAGACTTTTCCGTCCCCGACACTATTGAGTTACTTACACCCGGGGAAAAGGACATAGGATCGTACCCTGCAGTGCAGTTACTGAAACTAGAGAATGACTATGCTGAAGCCGTACTCAGAATAGAGAAAAACAAGATGCTTCCCGATATCTCAGCACATCTCTTCACAGGAACAAATGCTTATGAAAACTCAAAATATTACAATGGTTTCCAGGTCGGACTTGCAGTGCCCTTGTTTTTCGGGGACCAGAGAGCCAGGATAAGATCATCGAAGATATCGATAAATGCACAACAACTCCTGGCGGATTATGAGATTTCATCTTTTAAAAATAAAATTGATGCATACAGAAGGGAAGCATTAAAGTTGCAGGAAGGTATAGATTATTATAATACCACAGGAAGATCACTTTATAACGAGATCCTGCATGCGGCAGTCAAAAGCCTTAAAAGCGGGGAAATTGACCTTTTTAAATTCACCATCAGCTATGAAAACGCAGTACAGATAAGACTAGACTATCTTGACAATGTATTGCAATATAACACTATGAATCTGGAACAGATGTATTTATCAAATTAACCTATCACGATCATGAACAACAAATTTATAATATCCCTCATTGCTGCATGTCTGAGCCTGTTATCTTGCAGTCATAATAATAAGAATGATATAAGTACCGAGACTTCAAATGATCTGATCAGTATCACAGAGGAGCAGTTCCTTACAGGTAACATGGCCCTTGGGGAACCTCTGAAGATGCAATTTGATG
>CAYQBZ010000423.1:0-3171 GCA_964415855.1 uncultured Rikenellaceae bacterium | reverse complement strand
ATGCCATACATCAGGTAATCACTGCCCAGCTTGCGTATTTTACCCTTGTTATTACGGATGCGTTCCCGCAGACCTTCCAGGATATCTCCTTCCTTTTCCTGCAGCGATATCACATAGTCCTTCCCGATTATAAGACTTACCTGCTCCATAACGATTTCATCCGTCTCTTTGCTGAAGTAGGCCATTTTAATTACGAGGAAAAGATAATCGTCATATTCCTCAACTTTGGGACGTTGTGTGGTATTTGCTATATCCTCCAGAACCAGGGGATGGATGTTGAAGATCTCCCCTGCTTCGTGAATAATTGTCTCGTTGTGGACTCCGGTTATGTTCAGCCAGGTTACTGTCGGACTCTCTTTAAATGGAAGACTTTCCCCGATGCTCCCAATGTCTTTCTCAGTAAAATCCGTTTCATTATAATCCAGTATATGTAGCCTTACAGGTACTTCTCTTTCTTTACCAACATAAGTTACCGTTCCAGGAATTGAGGAAGGCTTCCCTGTCCTTGGAATAAGACGGGAAATTCTGAATGTTTTTAGTATCGATTGCTTCATGATAATAAAAATTCACACAGGTTTTATATATATTTTAATACTTTCAAAATGCTACCTGACCACCATCAGGGTTTTCAAAGGTAGATAATATTCAATGGATCAAACACACGTTAACATAAGTTAGCTAATAATCAATACCTTAGCTCCTCGAATCTTCCTTTGCTTTAATTCAGCCAATGCTATATTTGCTTCCTCAAGTTTATATTCCCTGACTTCAGGGATAACAGGTATTTTTGCGGCAAGATCCAGGAATTCGTTTACATCACTTCGTGTTACATTTGCAACACTTTTGATCTCCTTTTCCATCCAGAGGTGAGCGGAATAGTCAAGTTTTTGCATGTAATCCTTGTCAATATCCTCCTTCCTGATGGCATTTATTACCAGTCTGCCTCCCGGTTTAAGATTTCGTAATGCTTCCACTACCGGTTTCCATACAGGAGTAGTGTCAATAATACAATCGAGCAGTACGGGAACAGTATCCTCAGTGTCACCTGCCCAGTATGCTCCCATTTCCATGGCAAATGCCCTTTCGTCAATACTCCTTGCAAATACAAATACTTTTGAATCGGGACAGGTGTACCTCACTATCTGGAGTACAATATGAGCTGAAGCGCCAAAGCCGGTAAGGCCTATATCCTGACCATTATCAAGGTTTGCCAGCCGCAGGGACCTGTAACCTACGGCACCTGCACACAGCAGTGGAGCCGCCTGTGAGTCGGAAAAGAAATCAGGAACCGGATAGGCAAATTTTTCTTCAACGGTCATATATTCAGCATAACCACCGTTGCCATCCCTCCCTGTTGCTTTGAATTCAGCACATAAATTCTCCTCCCCTCGCAGGCAATAATCGCATATGCCACAGGAAGATAAGATCCAGGCGATGCCGACCCTGTCACCGACTTTCAGTGTCCGCACATCACTGCCCAAAGCTGTTACCCTTCCTATGACCTGATGACCCAAAACTACAGGTAATTCCGGCGGGGGTGTTCTTCCTTCAATCTCGTCAAGCTCGGTATGACAGACACCACATGCAAGTATTTTTACAAGAACCTCATTACCGGCAGGCACAGGTACAGGCAGATCAGCCAGGACCAGTGGTTCTTTGTCATGTCTGAGATCAGTAATTGATCTTAAGATCATCGCTTTCATAAAAGTCAGATTGATATGTTACAAATTTACCAAGTTATATGCGGATATTTAAGGATATAGGATAAAAACAATACATATAAAAGCAACACCATAAAACTAACCCAGCGACTGCCATGGACAAAACTCAGCTCCCTATGCTGTAAAGCCACGAAAAATGGATAACCACCGATGCCAACCGGTATGTGTAACTCCCATCCTGCAGTCAGGAGAAGGCGTGATATAACCTCAGATTGAAATATTTTATTATATTGTGCTATAATTTTGATAATTGTAAACAGTCATTTTTCATATAAAATACATATTCTAATTTCCACAATCTCAAACCAGGTATGAATAATTATGACATGTCATCTTGCCCATAAAATGAATAACAAAGCTGTCTGTATTTCTTATATTATATTGATATTCTTTTATATAACACCCTTACATTCTCAGTCTGAAAGAAAGAACTTAAGCCTGCAGGATACTTTCTCAAATCCATTATCTGTTGCAGTTGGTGATCCGTTTGTACTTAAGGATTCAGAGACAGTCTACTACCTGTACGGGACAGGTGGCGGTGCAAGAAACGGCTATTCAGCCTATTACTCCGAGGACCTTGTAAAATGGAACTATGAAGGGCAGGTATATTACGGGAATACTTCTGAATCATGGTGTACGGGCAGTTTCTGGGCACCTTCAGTATATAAACATAAAGATAAATAC
Organism: uncultured Rikenellaceae bacterium; assembly: GCA_964415855.1. Lineage (GTDB taxonomy): Bacteria > Bacteroidota > Bacteroidia > Bacteroidales > VadinHA17 > LD21. Next base: position 766 of record CAYQBZ010000423.1, on the reverse strand, counting down.
TATATGTTTTTCAGCGCGCAGTGGAGGGATAATCCGGCAAATGAACTTGAGAATTTCCGCATCGGGGTGGCAGTGGCAGACAAACCAACCGGACCTTATAAGGACATCTTTAACCGTCCTGTATTTGATCCGGGATATCCGATAATAGATGCTGATGTGTTATTTGACAGCGACGGAAGAATATACCTGTACTACTCCCGCTGCTGTTACAAGCATCCGGTAGAGACAGAAATTTCAGATTGGGCGTCCGGACAAGGCTGGTACGACGAGATCGAAGAGAGCTGGGTATACGGAGTGGAACTCAGACCGGATTTTTCAGGCGTTATCGGTGAACCGGTTCTCCTGTTGCGTCCTCCTGTCTGCATGAATGATCCGCAATCGGAATGGGAAAGCCGTTCGGTGACTGCCCATGAGGTTAACCGAAGATGGACAGAAGGCTCGGTGATTTTCAGGCATAACAAAACATATTATATGATGTATTCTGCCAACTTTTTCGGGGGTGAAAATTATGCTGTCGGCTATGCTACTTCTAAACATCCGCTGGGACCATTCGAAAAGGCAGAAAACAATCCTGTCCTTCAGAAGAATACTTCACAGGGAGGGATTGTGACCGGTACGGGACATAACAGTGTAACATATTCTCCCGATGGGTCAGTTATGTACTGCGTCTACCACGGACGCACTGCTCCGACAGGTAACAGGCGTATGGTTTTTATCGACCGGATGGAGATCCTTGATGATGGAAGACTTGTTGTCCACGGTCCGA
>CAYQBZ010000422.1:0-3177 GCA_964415855.1 uncultured Rikenellaceae bacterium | reverse complement strand
AAAAGCCGTATTACAGATTTTGTTTTCATTTTCTACCAGGTTTTATGTTAATTAAAATAATCTATAATTTATATTCTCATCAACCAGTTTTCTTTTCCTGTTCTTTCACCTCATTCCTCTGTCCCACCTCAAAGAGAAGGGATATAAGCCACTGTGTATAAACTAGTAAGCCCCTCTCCTGAAGGAGAGAGATTTGGGGCGAGGCGAACATAGGGAAGAAGATTTTTTATTCATGATATTTTCACTTTAAAATGTCTGCTCCGTAATCAGTTTGGAGTTCCTCATCCAGAGAAATAATGGCGCCATCCACTCTTCCGGCTTCTGGCGCAGAAGAAAGCCATATCTACCCCAGGGGCGGACGCGGATCATTTTCTTCCAGGATCTTAATGATCCATTCTGAACCCTCTGAATCTTTTCCGTCTCCGACACCATTCATGCCATATTCGGGTAAGCTCGATTTTACTACCTGCTTCAGCGAAGCATCATCCGGGAATCCTTCCTCGTGCTTCAGCAGGTCAGGTTGTACTTTCTCATATGCACTGAATATTCTGTGAATTGTTTCCGGGTGTAAATCGTTCTTCATGTGAACGGATGTGGTGGCAATGATCCCTTTAATATCTATTACATTTGAATATAATACCAGCCTGACAAGAGACTCCGAATCATCGGGTTCATTTTCGACATCTGTAAGTATAATCACCCTGTTTTTTTCATTGATCTGTGCATTAGTATGCTGGCAGAATGAAGTCAGCGCACCAACCATGAATATTGATGAAAAAATCTTCCATAAACTATTGCCTTTCATACTGTAAGGTTTTGTCAGGCTGGCTATATGATTATCAAAATAAAGCAAAAATTTTCAGATAAGTGTAGAATCAACACTTAATATAGTTTAAGAAGTTATTAGTTATTAAATAACCACAATATAATAATATCAATTGTTCCTGGCAGGTGGTCTCTTATATGGTTCAAGTTCTGCATTGAATTTTATCACCAGCTCTTTAAGTGAAGGCATGTCAGCTTCACCTTCTCTCAGCATCCTTACTTCCCAGGTTGGGGGAATTCTCATAGCAGTCAGCTCTCCTGCTTCCAGGAGGTGAGCGGCTGTTTCGGCAATATCCAGTCCGGTCTTCCAGTCAGGGTCAGGATCTTTCAGCCAGTCGTTTCCCTGTGCTATTATCCTGGTTACCCAGCCTTCATTATCAGGAACAGAAGGCAGGATATCGGCGGTTCTTTTACGGAAAAATCCCATCATGGCTGCGGCGATAGAGGGGTCACGTACACTTCCGTCTTCGTAGAACACGCCATGAACGGTACCCCATCCCCTGCGTACTATCATAAGCTCCCAGATATACCAGCCCACCTCTGCTTCCATATGCTCCTGCAGGGTAATGTCGTAAGGATTGGCCCTTGCAATACAACCTAATTCACCGTTTATCAGAGGTTTATTAACTCTGGCAGCAAATTCTTTTGCCCGGTTTATGTTATTCCTGATCTGCTCCCTTGTCTGCATATAGTCGTGAAACTGCAGGACGTCCACATAGTCAGCCAGCTCTATCATACCATCCACGAAGGCCATTCCAATGGTAACGGGTGTATTTGGGTCTAGCTCATGGAATGCTTTCGACATGAACTTACAGTTTTCAAAATTTCTCAGTACCCTTTCCCTTGGGGTTGTGGGCCAGTCGGGTTCGTTCATAACGTCCCACATCGCAAGGCCGGGTTCATCTGCAATGGCATTTACCAGGAACTTTGCCCAGTTTTTTCCGAGTGCACGCTGTGTTGTGTCCCTCGTCCAGGGTCCGCTCTGCAGTACAGGCATTACTCCTATATTCCTTTTATGACATTCACGCACAAAATGCCTTAGTTTTGCCGGAAGGGCCACACTGTCTTCGGTATAGACTGTATAGGGGACAAAAACCCTTACCTGGTTAAGGTTAAGGCTTTTTGCAAGGTCGAGATCAAACTCTATGGATGCGGAGTCATATTTAACCCAGGTATCCACGTGATGCCTTGGAGAAGCAACGCCGGCAGGAGTATAATTAAAACCCCTGATAAGGGAGGCATCTCGCGGATCTGTAAAATCAAATTTTGAGTTTGTCTCAACATTCCTGGAGCACCCGATGAGGATAAGGATGCATAAGGCCAGGGACCAGGCAATACATTTCTTCATGGCAGGTTAGTTATGGTTTAGGTAAATAAAATATAGAATTTCAATATATTATAAAATCAGAATATATCAAAATACATTTTAAATAATTAAGTACTCCGGGGCCATTAGTCAAAGTTGTTTATTAATATTGTATATAAGTGTAAAAATACAATTACAAATTCTCCGTATCCAATGAAAAAGACCAGCCTGATCATCCTTAGTCTTTGTTTTGCGGCAATTCTTAAGGCTCAGAAAAGCGATATAGTCAGACTGCAGGTATTTGCGCAATTGCTTTTCAAAAACTGATCGATTATTATTTAGTTTATATTTAATGGTTTAACAAAAACGGACGAGATGAAAAAAAAATCACTTTCTATTTTGCTGATTATCACGTCAGTTGCAGGAATCTGCCTGATCCAGTCATGCAAGGATTCAGTAAGCTCCGGCGGAACTTTTGAGGCACATCCTTCGCCGTATAATCTTTACGGGGCCCAGTATCCGCGTATTGAAGACGATTCGCGTGTTACTTTCCGGTTTAATGCACCAAACGCAAAAAAGGTGCAGATATCAATAGTAAACGTTCCTTTTGACATGGCCAAAGACACGGCTGGTGTATGGACATATACCAGTGAGCCCCAGGATATGGGCTATCACAACTACTGGATGATTGTTGACGGTGCTCTTGTCCTGGATCCGAACACGAACGGATTCATAGGCTACAGCCACATGTGCAACGGCTTTGAGATACCGGATCCCAACGGCGGTTTTTATGAAGTTAAAGACCTCCCTCATGGCAAGGTCCTGTTAAAGAATTACTTTTCAAGTATTACAGAATCATGGCGCCAGATATATGTCTACACTCCGCCCGACTACGAAACAAACACCTCGGCAAGGTATCCGGTACTTTATCTTCAGCATGGAGGAGGGGAGGATCAAAGGGTGTGGATTGAAATGGGACGCACAAATGTAATCCTTGACAACCTTATTGCTGAAGGGAAATGCAAACCATTTATAGTGGTCATGGA
>CAYQBZ010000421.1:0-3182 GCA_964415855.1 uncultured Rikenellaceae bacterium | reverse complement strand
CAAGGTCAAGGGCCTTTCTTATCTTAGCGGTATCCTCAGGAGTAACTGTATTGCCAGATGCCAGGAGCAATGAACGATAGCTGCTGTATATTTTCCGGGTGTCGTTTACCATTAATCTTCTCTCCTGTTATTCATCCTAAAGATATAATATTAACACGTAGCTGTAAAAAAAATCCCCGGGAATGCCTGGGATCCCGGGGATTTCAGAGAATCTTAATTCTATTATCTGAAGGAGATACCCAAACCTGTAGAGACTACATTGTATTGAGCCCTCGTATAATCAGCATGAATTGTAACAACAGCAAACTTAAGCCTGAATCCGATGTTGGCTCTCATTCCCGAGAAATTCTCTATTTCCATAGCGGGAAAGTTCTTAAGAACACCGGCGTCCTCATAAACAGCCTCCGTAAGTGAAATGGCAGGGTTAATGGTTGGCAAAGGATAGTTACCAAGCAGTTCTATGTCTGTCTTTGTCTTGCTGTAGCCCAGCCCGCCATAAAAAGTAATAACAGGCAGGTTAAGTGAAGCAATAACTCCCACATTCATCGCAGCCACTTTTGCACTCATTTTCTGATCCTGGAATGAAGTTGCTATGTTATATGTCGTATAGCTTGTAGGTGAACCTGTCTTTGGCTGGAGGTCAAGGGGCACATTACCCTGTAGTTTTGTATAACCTCCGAAAAGAGATACATCAAAGGGAAGTAACTTGTTTCCGGGCAGATACTGCATAACACTGTGCAGCAGGCCGACTCCCCAAAGAGATATGTCACCATCACCAAGGTTTATTTTCGGAATGTACCTGAATTTCAGCTCTGAGCCTAATGGCAAACCTACACCAATCTGTGCTGTTGGTACCGGCATCATCTTCCACTTGGTACCAGGGGGTGTATTGAATGATGCCAGAGTAATGCCGCCGGCCGTTGCCGTTAGGACTGGTCCGTCATTGTCAGGGCCGGCTACCGTAGGGGCCATACCTGTTCCGGTCAGCTGTGTCAGACCGATCTGTGAAACGTCAAAAGTGGTTGCCGATGAGGGAACAAAACCAAGGTTGAAACTTGTGGTAATATCAAATCCACCCAGCTTATGGGGCTTGGCTGTATTGTACCACCCACCGTTAAGACCTGCTCCAAAGGCATTTGCCCAAGGCGAAATATATGCTTCCACTATCTTCAGGCCATCTGTAGCTCCCGATCTCAAGAAATCGACATTATCAAACTGGCAGTATGTTACTGATGAAACAAGCAGGATCGCACATATAAATGCCCATAATCGTTTTGTTAATAGTCTGTTCATAGCAGTTAAAATTGATTCATATTCAGAATTCATGCAAATATAAAAAAAGTATACTTATATCACATCAGGTAATAAGTTACAATTGGACCGTACTACAAACTATATAACCGAAAAAAAGGGATAAAGGTTGCTTCCGTCTGACTTAATATCCGGAAGCAGTATGGCAGCCTATTTTTTATCTACACCTTCGAGGTCTTTAAGTTCTTCTATCCCAATCTCTTTCGACAGGTCTGAAATATTTTTAAGGTTAAAGGCACCTTTAATGGAAATAACTGAGTTGCCCCCCGGACCACCGCTGATAACAAGAAGCTCTGATATCACGTCTCCCTTTTCCCTGATAAGGAACTTTGTAATATCCTTTCCTTCTTTCACTACCATAAGTTCTTCATATGCAGACAGATCAAGCTTACCGGCCAGATCATTATAGAAATTAAGGTTTCTGTTCAGAAGGGAATCCCCCACAGTAAGTATCCTTATTGAATTCAGCTTGTTAATAACATTATCGGCGCCTTTATTGCCATTCTCCTTAGGAGAGAACATGCTGAACATCCTTCCTGATATGGTGACAACTGTAAAGCCGTCCCTTTCTGCGTATTTATCGAACAATGCTCCGACCGGATCGGATTGTGCCATGCTATACATCGAAAAACATGTTGCAGCTATGAGGAATATTAATTTTTTCATCGTATTAATTGTTTAAATTTCTATTTGTTTAATGAAGGATTTGAAATGTAAGCTGCCATTTGCAGATATTCAAGATTTCTAAGGTTCTTTTTAATAATAGCCGTTGATCTGTTATAAGTATCAAGACTTTTCACTGTCATGGTATTTATTTTACCGACCTTGTCAAGCGCTGCCGTTCCCTGGTTCAGCTTATTAGAAACCTCCCACAATACTTTCATTGTCTCTGCATAAGCAATTTCAGGATCGCTGTATGTATCCATCGCATCAGTTTTACGTATGAGGAAGAAATATGATCCAAAAAGGATCAGTAATCCGGCTGCAGCACTGATAAAGGGCAGCATATATTTTCTAACCCTCATGGTACGGTCCTGTCTGTCATTTTGAGAAACGCCAGCTTTTATTCTTTCTTCAAAGCCGGATGTCGGTTCAGGAATATTGACAGGTGAGGAAAAATAGCTGAATATTGCCTTTTCTGCTTCATAACCTTCAGGAATATTCTCATTATTAAAAAAATCCCTCAGCCGCATTTCTTCACGATCTGTACTATGGCCGTTATAGTACTTATCAAGAAGTCTTTTCAGTTCGCCCTCATTCATTGCTATATTTTTTATATTCATCCCGTATAAGCTTTCTTGCCCTGGATAATGTTACCCTGAGTGTATTTATGTTCTGTTGAGTCTTCCCGGAAATCTCATCATATGACCATCCTTCAATATCTTTCAGCCTTACTACTATACTGTATGCTTCAGGCAGACTGCCGATAATATTGTGAAGTATCTCATTGGTCTCTGTTATTTCCATCTGTTCGTGTGGTGACGAAGCTGTCAGCCTGATCTTAGTCATATTTCTTTCTCCATTATCAGGTGCGATCAGCTTTCCTTCTCTTCTAAGATGGTCGATACAATGGTTCTTCATCATTGTTGTTGCCAGCGCTTCAATACTTTTATATTCATCAAGTCTGTCTCTCATTTTCCACAATTTAATGAAGATCTCCTGTACAGCATCTTCCGCCTCCTCCCGGATCCTCAGGATTCTGAAGGCAAGCCCGTATAGCTTGCGGCTTTGCTTCTTAATATATTCATTAAATTCTTCCCTGGTCATAAGCAGGTAAAGATAGTCACATTATCATTTACCTGTTATCTGCTACAATGTTGATACCATGACTTTTCTTTGCATACTTTTAGAATTTCCTTGCTTCATCAAAT
>CAYQBZ010000420.1:0-3192 GCA_964415855.1 uncultured Rikenellaceae bacterium | reverse complement strand
CTCCGCAACAGGATACATTGCGCAAAGATGCCCTGAATATTTATATGAGTGCCAGCGATTATATACGAAAAGAGATACCTTATGTTAACTATGTACGGGATATAAAGGATGCCGGTGTTTATATAATATCAACAATTCAGCGTGCCGGTTCCGGCGGATATGAATATACATATTTCCTGATCGGGCAGAACAGATATGCCGGAATGCGTGACACATTATCTTTTGTCTCTTCTCCGGATGATACGTCCGACATGATAAGGGAAAAACAGGTCAATACCCTTAAAATGGGTCTGATGCGATATGTAGCTAAAACTCCGCTTTCAAAATATATGAAAATAAGTTTCAGCGAGCCATTATCAGAAACAGTATCAACAGACAAATGGAACAGCTGGGTTTTCAGATCCAGTTTAAGCGGTTATCTGAATGGTCAGAAATCCTATAAATACAATTATCTGTCAGGATATATTTCCGCCAACAGGGTTACAAAGGACTGGAAAATAAACCTGTATACACGTTATTACAAGAACAACTCAAAATTCATTATTGATGAAAATAATACTATAAAGAGCAGTAATAATTCAAAATATATTAGTGCCCTGATAGTGAGAAGTATCTCCGATCACTGGTCATATGGCGGATCGGCCAGGGTAGGGTCGTCGGACTACGATAATGAAAAGTATCAGTTCAACATTTCTCCCGGAATTGAGTATGATCTCTTCCCCTATTCCGAATCGACCCGCAGGCAGCTAAGGATATTGTATACAGCCGGGTATAATTTTGTGAACTATATTGATACTACTATTTATGAGAAGACGAAAGAGCAACTCTGGATGCATTCCCTTTCAGCATCATACGAGGTAGTGCAAAAGTGGGGTTCAATTGAAGTTATGCTTGAGTACAGCAACTATTTTCACGACTGGTCAAAGAATAATCTTTCAGCATATGCATACCTGAACCTGAGGATTGCAAAAGGTTTATCCATTAACCTGGGGGCCAATGCCTCGATGATACACGATCAGCTTGGTCTTGTAAAGGGAGGGCTATCGACGGAAGAGATACTTTTGCAGCGTAAAGAGCTTGAGACTCAATACCAGTATTATACCAGTATAGGCTTCTCCTACACCTTCGGATCAATTTATAACAATGTTGTCAATCCCAGGTTCGGGGATTGATATAATTATTACTAAATTGAGCGGGGAAACAAATCAGCCAAAGATGAAATTTCACTATCTGAACAAAGTCCTGCTGTCTGCCGGACTCTATTTATTTGCAGTAATTATCAGCCCGGCACAGGGCCACCGGAATGATGCTGCCGGACAGGGAGCAGCATTTCGGTGGCCGGAAGGGAAAAAGATGGCTTTAAGCCTGACCTTTGATGATGCCCGTCTTACCCAGCCTGACAAAGGGATTCCTTTACTGGATAAATACGGTGTGAAAGCCACTTTCTATATCTCCCCGGGTAATATGGAACAGCGCCTTGAAGCATGGAAAAATGCTGTGGTCCATGGTCATGATATAGGAAATCATTCTCTCCTGCATCCCTGCAGTGGTAATTTCGCGTGGTCGAGGGATAAGGCGCTGGAAGACTACACCCTTGAGTCAATGAGCATAGAGCTTGATTCTGCCAGTAACCTGATAAACAGTTTGCTGGGTATTGAACCTGTCTCTTTTGCTTATCCGTGCGGACAGACATTTGTCGGCAGGGGTAAAATGACAAGGAGCTATGTTCCCCTGGTTGCTGAGAAGTTTGAGACAGGCAGGGGCTGGCTCGGCGAGAGTCCTAATGATCCTACTTTTTGCGATATGGCGCAACTGATGGGGATTGAGCTTGACGGAAAATCGTTTGAGCAGGTAAAAGTATTGATTGACGAGGCGAGAGCCAGGGGACTATGGCTGGTTCTTGCTGGTCACGAAATGAATGATGGAGGAACCCAGACCTCCCTTCTGTCTACCATTGAGGCAATATGCCGATATGCATCAGATCCGGCCAATGAGATCTGGCTCGATAATGTACATAATATTGCCGCATATGTTAAAGAAGAACGGGGGGGACAGCTATACTGACGGCCATCCGGACATCGGATTTTTTCCTGCGGCAGTAATTCAGTAATTTGAATAATATAATTGTTTTTACAGCAATTAAGTTTAATTTTGGTTGCGTTTTTTACCTTGCCACCACCAATGTTAGCGGCAAAGATTACTTTCACTAAACCAAAAAATGAAGAAGAGTAATTATGAATAATATCAGGACAGCAGAGATAACAGATTTAGGTTCAATACTTGAGATTTATAACCAGGCTATGTCGTCGAGGTTTGAGACTGCCGATTCTCTGGCTATTGATTCAGAGGATAAGATATCATGGTTCCAGAACCACCTTCAGGAGGAATATCCGATCTTAGTCTATGAGGTAAAGAACAAGATTGTCGGATGGTTAAGTATAAGTCCATACAGGCTGGATCATAAAGCACTGAGGTATACTGTCGAGATAAATTACTATGTCGATTATGGCTTCAGGAGGAAAGGTGTTGGCAGTAACCTGGTTGAATATGCTGTAACTAAATGTAAGGAACTAAATTACAAAACAATACTGGCGGTTATATTTGATAAGAATCTGGCGAGTATAAAAATGCTGGCCAAATTTGGATTTGTGGAATGGGGACACCTGCCTGATATAGCTAATTTTGAAGGTGTGGAATGCGGTCACGTCTATTACGGACTGAAGATCTAAAAATAAAACTCTGTTATCATTCGCTTTCAATATAAGCCTGATTGCATATGTCTGAAAAGCATAAGAATCAGCTGTGTAAAATATGATATTAATCATACATGGCTTATATTGATCTTTGAATAGAGTTAATTTCGTTTTTATTATCCTGAAATAGGATGAGTATTTAACTTATTATCAAAGCTATGCTGAAAAAGATACTGATAGGACTTGTTGCTGTATTCATTTTGATCCAGTTTTTCAGACCTGAAAGGAATCTTTCCAACGATATGAAATATGATATCTCCACCAGGTATAAGATGACAGGTGAAATTTATGACCTTTTTAAAGGATCGTGCTACGACTGCCATTCAAACCTTACAGAGTATCCGTGGTATGCCAGTGTCCAGCCGGTTGCCTGGTGGATAAATGATCATATCAGGGAAGGCAAGAGACATATGAATTACTCAACATTTACAAATCTCCC
>CAYQBZ010000419.1:0-3200 GCA_964415855.1 uncultured Rikenellaceae bacterium | reverse complement strand
ATAAAACAAATGGGGGTCATACCAAAGCACGACCCCCTTAAGCTATAATATCAACTACATTTATTTCTTTTTACCAACATGGTCCTTATAGCGGTTCATGAACTTATCAACTCTGCCAGCAGTATCAACTAGCTTCATTTTACCTGTATAGAACGGATGCGATGTATTTGAAATCTCCAGCTTGATAAGCGGATATTCATTCCCGTCCTCCCATTTGATATTTTCCTTGGAGGGTGCAGTTGACTTACTCAGGAAGGAATAACCGTTCGACATATCCTGGAAAACAACAAACCTGTAATTGCCCGGATGAATATCCTTTTTCATTTCTCTTTAATTTGACTGTAAACTAATAAAAACTACCCTTTTTGGGTTTGCAAAATTAGTTAACATTATTGAAAAATACAAAATGAAATGCAAAATTATTGGTTCCCTCCCGGTTGATCCTCTTTATGCCTGTATATTTCATCCATTTCGTCCTTGTACCTTACAAAAGGTAACTTATCATTGATCAGAAACCGGAAGGTAATATGCTTTTTTACCATATGTGCACCAAGGGCCTCATAGATGGCTATCATTTTAGGATTAAAGTCGCCCACCCACGACAGTTCCAGTTCTTTGAACCACGGCTTCCTCTTAAATACAGTATAAAGCTGAAGAAATATTGCCGATTCGACTCCGCTGTTCTGATAGGATGGATGAACGCCTCCCACAATTGCCCTCAGCCTGCGCATTTTATGGATTACCTTGAAGTAGGCAAATCTTATCATGTTCCAGATGTTAAGATTCCCGTTAAAATATTTAAGGATCTGGTTAAGGTCGGGAAAAAGGATGAAAAATGCTATAGGTTTTTCATTAAAATATGCAAACCATATAAGCTCCTCATCAATAAATAATTTTGCCTTGCTGAGCGATTCATTGAGAAATTCCTCACCAAGCGGTGTAAAGTCCTCTTTGAACACCGACCAGGTAGCATTATAAATTGAGACGATATCCTTTACATATTTATCTTTGTTTTTGCTCTCGAAATGTCTGAATGAATAACCGGGTCTTTTTGAAAGCCATGCAGCAATTTTCATTATACGCTCAGGAAATTCCACGATCCTGTTTTTCTCTCCTCTAATAGCCCGGTGATAAGAATATTGCTCGAAGTAGTTCTTAAAACCCCATTCTTCAAAGAATGCCCTGTAATATTTCTTATTATAAGGCATGCCGAAACCCTGTGGCATGAATCCTTCTACAAGCAGGCCCCAGTTTATATCATTTTCCCCGAAATTGATAGGACCATCCATAGCTTCCATTCCCCTTGCCGCCAGCCATTCCCTGGCAGTCTCAAAAAGCAGGAAGGCAGATTCCCTGTCATCTTCGACCTCGAAGAATCCAATTCCACCCGTAGGCTGGTTATTGGCCCCGGAGCGGACCCGGTCGATGAAAGCTGCTATTCTGCCAATGGTAAGATCATTATCATCCTTAAGGATCCACCTGGCTGCTTCACCATGGCTGAATGTATTGTTCCGGACAGGATCAAAAACGGATTCGACAGATTGGTCGAGGGGACATATCCAGTAAGGATCACCTTTATACAGCCTTTTCGGAAAATTAATGAATTCCTTTTTATCATCCCGGGTTATTACCTCAGCTACCTTCATAGTAATAAATATGTGAAACACCGACCCTGCTTATGCGCTTAATTATACTGTTATCATTGCAAATATAGTCAGATTTTAAACACCTGACAAAGCTGAATGGTGTGACGAGTACGGAGGGCGGATTATTTGATATCAATAATCCTGTGGTCAATCAGGATGAACAGAATTGACAGCAGGGAGGAATATATGGCATACAGCCTGAGAGGTATATATTCCGATGGCCTGATCTTCATTTTAATCCACATATAGGCCACCAGCAGAATTTTCCCAAAAGTATAAACCACAAATGTTGCAAGTACAACACCTACCAGGCCATAACCAAGTTTAATCATCAAAAGGCTTAAGGGGATGTTCAGTGCCAGTTCAAGAAGAGCAGCTATGAGTGTGATATGAGTCTTTTTCCTTCCTACTATCACTGTCTGTGGAAAAATAAGCCTGGGGATAATAAGCAATGAGTATACGAGAAAAATATCAGCGCTTTTCTGAAAATCGGGATTAAACATCCTTGGATATATCCACCTGGTAAACAGCATAATAACCATGGCTGTCGGAAAGAGAATATGCATAAGTCGTTTTGATTTAACCCTTATTTTAGCAAGTGATTCTCGCATCCTCTCACGGGTTGAAAATTCCGGAAGCATGGCATTGCTCAGCCCGTTTGCCAGCATAAGAACCAGTGGAAATTCCTTTGCACCATAGCGGAACCATGCAAAAGTTGCCGGATCGCGGTAAACCGATGAAATAATCACTCCATCGGTATACTGGGCCGATCCGCTGATCAGTGTCGTCAGGATCAATGGCGCGCCAAGGTATATATGTTCCTTCATAAACTTAACCGATATCTTCATTTCAGTATATCTCCTCAACAGGATGATGAGCCAGATCCACCGTATTGCTGTTATTCCCAGCAGACCCCATATTGACCAGATAATTGTTTTCCCCAACAGTATTGGTGTGAGAATCAGGATCAGCTGCGCCAGGAAAGTGTAAAGACCATACTGAAATATCCTGTACGACCTGTTATTAAGAAGGTAGATATATTCGATCAGGCAGACGGGGCTGCTGAGCAGTACATAGAGCAGCAGGAGGTTAAGAAAGGGTGCATTACCCGATATATGAAAGACTGAGAAGTGGTTTTTCAGGGAATGTCCGAGGATAAAGAAGAGCAGGCTCAGGAAACTGAGAAGAAGAAAAGCGTTGAAGATCTCCGGGGATTTTGCTGTTCCGTTATCGCCTATTTTGCGGTAAGTCTTATTCCTGTGATACAGCGGGAGAAGTGACTGTATTACACCTGTTACCCAGAAAAAAGTCATCAGTCCGGCAATAAACATGAACATCTCCCACTCTCCGATATCGACCCGGGTAAGATGACTTTTGGTAAAAACCATGCTGATAATAAGGAAAATAACCGGTTTCATCAACTGGAAGAGTTGTAATCCGGATATATTATCTATTAGTTTAAGTTTTTTCAATTTTGAAGAACTACAAAATAAATTTCTTCTTATAACTTCCTTTGTTATAAATTATTGTAAAGGAAGGTTCATTAATTAACAG
>CAYQBZ010000418.1:0-3219 GCA_964415855.1 uncultured Rikenellaceae bacterium | reverse complement strand
AGCTGCAGGTTGCTGGCAATTAACCTCTACAGTTACGTGCAAAATCCGTTTACCGATAATGCTGAATTTGATTTTGAGCTCTACAAGGAGCACGTGGGTCTTGCACAACGGATGATGGATGACATCATTGACCTTGAACTGGAAAAAATAGACTATATCCTTGCAAAAATAGATGGAGATCCGGAACCTGAGGAGCTGAAGCTGGTAGAAAGGAACATGTGGAAGAATATAAGGAAAAAATCAGAGGAGGGAAGACGTACCGGCATTGGGATAACTGCAGAGGGAGACATGCTTGCTGCACTTGGACTGAGATATGGTACCGACGAGGCTACAAATTTCTCTGTCGAGGTGCATAAGACACTCGCACTAGAAACATATAAATCATCTACTTACCTGGCTAAGGAGCGTGGCCCGTTTGCAATATACGATGCAGAACGCGAAAAAAACAATCCCTTCATATTAAGGATGAAGGAGACTGATCCGGTAATGTATAACAACATGGTTAAATTCGGGAGAAGGAACATCGCACTTCTTACCATAGCTCCAACCGGCACAACAAGCCTCATGACCCAGACAACTTCAGGTATTGAACCTATTTTCTCAACGTTTTATAAGAGAAGGAGAAAGGTAAATCCAAACGATAAGGATGTTAAGGTGACATTCCAGGATGAGGTGGGTGATTCGTGGGAGGAATTCAATGTGTTCCATCATAAATTTGTTGACTGGCTCAGGCTGAACGGATATGACACAGACGAGGTTACACGGATGCGCGATGAAGAGATTGAGAAAATCATTGAAAAATCGCCATACTATAAAGCTACAGCAAACGATGTTGACTGGATCGCCAAGGTGAAGATGCAGGGAGCAATACAGAAGTGGGTGGACCATTCAATAAGCGTTACAATTAATCTTCCGGCAGATGTAAAAGAGGAACTGGTAAGCGATCTTTACCTGACGGCCTGGAAATCAGGTTGCAAAGGTGCCACCGTCTATCGCGACGGGTCAAGGAACGGAGTTCTCATTGCAGGGAAAAATGAAATACGCCAGGAAAGGCCAAAGCGCCCTAAAGTACTTGACTGCGATGTTATAAGGTTCAATATCAACGAAGAGAAATGGGTTGCATTTGTCGGTTTGAAGGAGAGCAAACCTTACGAGATATTTACAGGGATAGCAGACGAGGAGATTTTTCCCATTCCAAAAAGTATTATCAAGGGGAAGATCATTAAAAACAGGGATGATGATGGTAAGACCCGTTACGATTTTCAATATACCGACAAGTACGGATACAAGAAAACAATGGGGGGCCTTTCTCATATGTTCAAACCGGAATTCTGGAACTATGCCAAGCTAATATCCGGCGTGCTGCGACACGAGATGCCTATCTCTGACGTTGTTAACCTTATACAGTCGCTGAGGCTCGACAGTGAGTCGATCAATAACTGGAAAAACGGTGTCGAAAGAGCGCTGAAAAAATATATTCCTAACGGCACAAAAGCAAAGGGAAAATGCGGGGAATGTGGTTCACATAACCTGGTATATGAGGAGGGATGCCTGATATGCAAGGATTGCGGATCGTCAAAATGCGGTTAGCATAATATGAGGTGGCTCCCTGGAAAGGGTATCATATATACAGATGAAGCAGGGACGTTATATTCAGCGTCCCTGCTGTTTTACGGCCCTTATCAGTCCTCTCCTTAGATAAGGGGCTTTCATATTCTTGTCATAATAATGTATCATGTATCCTTTCGAACGCGTGACATAAAAGCCATGTCGCAGCAGCAGTAAGGTAAACTCCTCTTCATCATGGTTCCTGTGATAAGTACACAGTGCCACTTTAAACGAGTTGCCGGATCTGAACACTTTATCACAGCTGTCAAGGACTAATGATTCAGCACCATCCACATCTATCTTAAGGAAGTTTATATCATTTCTGCTTTCAAAGAAGGTGTCAAACCGTATATGGGACCGGTCATTAATATTTGATACATATTTATTAATTATCTCTGTCTTATCCGGCCATGGCGCAAATGTTGCCCTGAGTGCTTCTGCCCACTTAGGATCATACTCAAACAGGTAGATCTTCCTGACTTTCTCAATAACCGACAGCGAAAAATTACCTTCGGCCGCTCCTATATCTGCAAGCACATCATTACTTCCGGCATAAAAAGTATCGGACAGGTACCTGTGAGGGCTGTTAATATCCTGTTCCCTCGTTAGGTCGCAGCAGGCTCTTTTTATCCTTTTCTCGCTCCAGCCTCTTCTGAAATATAAGCGTTTACCATCCTGAAGTACATACCTCATCCCGTTAGCCCCGTCATAATAAACCTCTATCATATCAGGGGAATAATTATCATAGAATGGATATGGAAAGATCTTAACGGAATTATTCTTCAGAAATTCAAGCACCTCCCTCTGTTCGTTGTTAACCTCATCTTCAGGAAGAGATGCAAAATAATGAAGGATCTTTTTCCTCAGGTTCTTTTTAAGGATGATCGTCCTGACCGGTTTGGGAACAAGGACTCGATAAATCTGAAAGAGCAGCTTATTCATTTTAACAAACCAAGTTCCTTCCCGATCCCTGTAAAAGCTGTCACCGCTTTATCAAGATGCTCCTTTTCATGAGCTGCGGAGAGCTGTACCCTGATCCTTGCCTGGCCTTTCGGGACAACCGGGTAGTAGAAGCCAATAACATATATCCCTTCACCGAGTAACCTGGCAGCAAATTCCTGCGATAGTTTTGCATCATAAAGCATTACGGCACAGATGGCTGACTTTGTTGGTTTTATATCAAATCCTGCATCCTTCATCGATGCAATAAAATATTCTGCATTCCTGTGAAGCTTCTTCTGCAGCTCATTTGTTTCAGTCATCATCTCAATCATTCTTATACCTGCAGCCGTAACCATTGGAGGAATGGAATTTGAAAACAGATAGGGTCGTGACCTCTGTCTCAGCATTTCTATTATCTCTCCCTTACCAGTTGTAAATCCTCCAATTGCTCCACCGAAAGCTTTTCCGAGTGTTCCGGTTATTATTTCGACCTTGCCTGTAATATTAAAGAGCTCTGTAACACCTCTTCCTGTCTTTCCAACCACACCTGCGGAGTGTGATTCGTCGACCATTACCAAGGCATCATATTTATCTGCCAGTTCAACTATTTCATCCAAAGGAGCCACGTTACCATCCATTGAAAATACGCCGTCCGTGACAATAAGCCTG
>CAYQBZ010000417.1:0-3224 GCA_964415855.1 uncultured Rikenellaceae bacterium | reverse complement strand
TCCTGTCCTCTCCAAGAACAGATGTGTTTTTTATGTTTATCCTTTCGGAATTGCCATATAACCAGCAAATCCTGTTTGGCACCGGGTAGGGCAGACGGAATTCCCACGTTTCAGCATATTCCCATCTGAAATATTTGCACAGGTTATCCGGATCGTGAGTATTCAGATATACCTGGCAGCCTTCCTCTGCAGGAAAAAGTCCATCCTTCTCCTTGATGACGATCTTTTCATAATAAAGACTGTCGATTGGCGGTACAGGCTTCATCTCAATGGGTAAGGTCTCATAAGTTAAAGGATTAAACGCAGAATTGGTATTGATACGAAGCTTATATTTCCGCCCCACCTCTCCAATAAAAATGGCAGGATCGGATTGATATGTCCCGGGAGCTTTTTCATTAAAACTATAATTGTTACCTGAATCATCGGTTACTGTAACTGTGTAGCCCTTAACGGGTTTGGCAAGATTTCTTTTTCCCAGTGGTAACGACTTTGACAGTTTTATCGTATAAGCTTCAGGCTGGTCAGTAATGATGCCTTCAACAACCAACAATTCCTTATCTTCTTCAATATCAGGGATAAACTGTACAATACACCCGTTAAGAAGTATCAAAATGAAGAATAAAGTATATAGCTGCATTGTTTTCATATCAGCATTAAAAATCAAAACTGAATGTTACTGATGGTATTGCCTGGCCAAAAACAGACAATTTATAGCCCTTCAGAACATCATTTTCATTTATAAAATATATTGAATATACATTCTGGCGTCCAAGCATGTTATAAACAGAGAAAGTCCAGTTCGGATGCGCAATCTTATGCGATTTGAGATTACCGCTTATTTTAAAAGAAAGATCAAGTCTTGAATAATCAGGTATCCGGTATTTATTTCTGTCTGAGTAATGTACCAGCAGCTTATCGCTTATATGATATGATGCTACCGGATATGTTATCGGCCGTCCTGTACTCCATGTATAATTAAAGGAGAAGCTGAATCGTCTTGATACAAGGTAGTTGTATGTAATCACCAGGTCATTTGGTTTATCGAAGTTTGCAGGAAACCATTTTCCGGAGTTAATGATCTCCTCGCTGAAGGTACCCAGGCTACGGATAAAGGTCCTTGCATAAGTATAGCCAATACTATACCTCATCTTACCTTCTGTCTTTTTAAGTATAAGTTCAATCCCGTATGCTTTGCCCGCCACATTCACAATATCTTTTTCAAGGTTGTCATTCATGACCAGCATTGTGCCACCCTTGTAGTCAACCATATTCTTTATCTCCTTATAATATATCTCTGCTGAAGCTTCATAGCTGCTTCTGTAAAGCATCTTGTAGAATCCGAGTGCAATCTGGTCACCAATTTGCGGCTTGAAATAATAATCGCTTAGCTTCCAGGTATCTGTCGGAGATATTGAAGTGGAATTTGAAAGCAGGTGAAGGTATTGTCGTGTCCTGTTGTAATTTATTTTGAAGGAGTTTTTGTCAGAGATCCGGAAATTTAATGAGGCTCGCAGCTCCGGACCTCCATATTTTGTTGCCACCTGTCCCCTGCCGAAAGAAAGTGTGTCAATAATCGTAGACCTGCTTTTTGAATATTCGGGGTCATAGATCATAACATCCCGGGGGCCAAAAGAGTAAAAAGCCGACATTCTCATACCAAGATTGATGGAGACAAAATTGTTCAGGACAAACTTATCGTCAATATAGAGCGCTCCTTCAACAGCTCTCTCCCTCTCAATTACCTTTGGGATAATAAGTGATGAATCGCCCACAGGCAAATAACTTCCAGGCAGTATTATATACCTGTTAAGGTCGATGCCAAAATTAACTTCATTTCTTCCCTGGAACCAGTTAAAGTCTGTTTTAAAGCCCGTACTGTTTATCTTATGCGACAATAAAAATGCTTCCGTAGCCACCTCATCACTGGATATGTCATATTTATAATAACTGTTATTAACCGATACAGAAGTAAAAAGCCTGCTGCTGAAGAAATGCCGCCACCTAAAGGCGATGATACTGTTATCGTAACTATAAACCGTATCGGAGTTAAACCTGAAAGCATCGTGACTATAGTATGATGAAACATCTATTTTATTATTCCTGTTCAGATCATAAGTGATCCTTGCATTAAGATCATAAAATGATGCACGGCTCCTCCGGAGAGCAGGATTATCGACCAATCCGAATATCCAGTTTGAATATGTTGTACGTCCGGCAAGAAGGCAGGTAAGAGTATCTTTTATAATTGGACCCTCTACAGTAAAATGCGTTGTTATGGGACTTATCCCGGCACTTCCCTCGAACTCCTTCCTGTTACCCTCCTCTGATCCTATATCGAGTACTGATGAGATCCTTCCGCCATACCTGGCGGGTATGCCACCTTTGTATAATGTAACATCCTTTATTATATCGGAATTTACTGCTGAAAAGAAACCGAAAAAATGTGATGAGTTAAACACCGGTGCCCCGTAAAGAAGGATCAGGTTCTGATCGGAGGAGCCTCCCCTGACATTAAACCCGGCAGAGCCTTCTCCAACCGACTGAACACCGGGTATAAGCAAAACATTTTTGATAATATCCGACTCGCCCATGGATGTTGGCAGAAGCTTGAAAGATGTAATATTGATCTTTTCTACTCCAACCTCAAACCTCTGCAGTGTAACACTTTTCTGAGCCGAAACAATTGTCTCTTTCAATGGTATCAGGACGCTGTTCATTTCAACATTCAATTCACCGTCGCCATATAAATTGAGATTTATCATTTTCTCCCTCATCCCAATAAATGATAGCTGCAGCAGGTGGATCCCCTTTGGCAGGGTGAGTGTATAGTAGCCATAGCTGTTTGATATGGTTCCGACAGCGAGCTTCTGGATATAAACTGTCACTCCTGCCACCGGGTCCCTGGTATCTTTGTTGGTAATGTACCCTGACAGAGTAACATTACCGGGCTTGTTCCTGTCCGCCGGATTGCCAATTTCAATATACTCATTACCAGACATTTTCTGGCTTTCGCGTGAATCCGAATAATCAGTTGGAGGAATGAATACCTCATCTTCACTTTCCTTCTTCTCGGATAGTTTCACGGCAAAGCTTTGGGTAAGGACCACGTTCCCTGATCCATCGATATAATAGTAAAGCGATCTGCTGCGAAAAAGATCATCAAGTATCTCCTGAAGAGTATTTCCTTTGACGGCAGAAGGAAGTTTCAGCGTGGAAATCCATTC
>CAYQBZ010000416.1:0-3247 GCA_964415855.1 uncultured Rikenellaceae bacterium | reverse complement strand
CTATCATACCATTAAAATTAAAATTATATAATGATGAAAAGACATATTCTGTTTTTATTTTTCTTTTACTGTGCGATCCTTTCCTGTACCCGGGTAAGCAATGATCCGGTTGATTATGTTAATCCCTGTATTGGAGGGATCAGCCAGCTGCTTGAAACAACTGTACCGCTGGTGAACCTTCCGAACAGTATGATGCGCATACACAGGCTGCCTGGAAATTACCAGGCTGAGAAGGTCACCGGCTTTCCGTTTATACTGTGTGGCCACAGGAGCGGGACGGTGGGTCTGCTGATGCCGACCGCAGGGCAGATATCATTTGATCAAAGGATATGGCAGAGTTATTACGATCATGATAATGAGGTATGTACACCTTATTATTACTCGGTATGGCTGGAAGATCCGGATATAAACATTGAATTTACTGTGGGTGAAAAATCATCATTCTACCAGGTCGCCTGGAATAAGGATGAACAGAAAAATCTTATGATTGCCCTGAGCGGGAGGGGAGCAGTAAATGTCACAGACTATCATACTGTGGAAGGATACGAGCTATACAGAAACAATGTGAAGGTATTCTTCTGCCTCCGGACGGATACGGAGTTCAGGTCAGCTTCACAGGTGGTATCCGATGAGAGAGGTGAGACAGGCAGATCCGGAATGAGACGCCAGGGTGCATCTGTTGCACTTACATTTGATGTTGCTGCCGCTAAGAAAGTTGGGATCAGGATGGGTGTATCATTTGTGGATGCTGACCAGGCAAGAAAAAACCTGGAAACTGATATTCCAGACTGGAATTTCGACGCTCTGGTTGGAGCAGGGAGGGCGAAATGGAATGAAGCCCTTGGTAAAATTATGGTAAAAGGAGGTACAGACGATCAGAAAGCGGTCTTTTACACTGCATTATATAGGACATATGAGAGGATGGTCAACATTTCTGAAGATGGAAGGTATTTCAGCGGTTACGACGATACAGTTCATTTTGATAACGGAACGCCTTTCTTCGAGGATGACTGGATGTGGGATACATACCGTGCTTCTCATCCTCTGCAGGCCATGCTCAATCCGGAAACAGAAGGAGTTAAGATCCAGTCATATGTCAGAATGTATGAACAGGGCGGTTGGATGCCCTCATTTCCAATGCTTTATGGTGATAATCCATGTATGAACGGACATCATTCAGCTGCAATTATTGCTGATGCCTGGTTAAAAGGTATACGTAACTTCGATATTGAAAAAGCTTACGAGGGGCTGAAAAAGAATGCACTGGAGGCAACTATGCTGCCCTGGCGTAATGGTCCGATGTGTTCGCTTGACACGTTCTACCTTGAGCATGGTTATTATCCAGCCCTTAATCCAGGTGAAAAGGAGACCGTATCCCGGGTCCATCCTTTTGAAAAAAGACAGGCGGTTGCTGTAACCCTGGGACATAGTTATGACGACTGGTGCCTGGCCCGCCTGGCGAAAGATCTGAATAAAGCTGATGATTACGAATACTTTATTAAGCAGGCTCATAACTCATATAACCTTTTTAATAAAGAGACCGGTTTCTTTGCCCCCCGTACCGCCGATGGCGGCTGGGTAAAGGACTTTGATCCAAAGCTTTCGGGAGGCATGGGTAACCGCGATTACTATGATGAGAACAATGGCTGGACCTATCTCTGGGATGTGCAACACGATATTGCAGGACTGGTTGAAATAATGGGCGGCAGGGAAAAATTCACAGGCAGGCTCGACCAGCTTTTCATTGAAGGTCTGGGAATGAGTAAATATGCATACTGGGCACAGTTCCCTGATGCCACCGGCCAGGTTGGCCAGTTTGTAATGGGCAATGAACCAAGCTTACACATACCTTATTTATATAACTATGCCGGAGAGCCATGGAAGACACAGAAACGGGTGCGCATGCTGCTGGATACCTGGTTCACAAATTCCCCTTTCGGTATACCCGGTGATGAGGATGGTGGCGGACTATCAGGCTTTGTGGTATTCTCAAGCATGGGTTTCTATCCTGTTACTCCCGGAATCCCGGCTTTTAATATAGGGAGCCCTGTTTTTACTGATGTCACCATCATGTTGAATGATGGCAAGACCTTCAGAATACTTGCCGCCAAAAGCAGTAAGAAGAATAAATATGTCCGGCGAGCAACTCTTAACGGAAAGGAATGGAACAAGCCATGGTTCAGCTGGGATGATATCAGGGAAGGAGGTGAACTTGTCCTTGATATGGGTCCGAGACCGAACTACCTCTGGGGAGCCGGAGTGGATGATGTGCCACCTTCGGGAATGGGAATGTGATTACAATACCGGTTTACCGTCTTCCATCAGGACATCGTATTCATAACCATAGCCAAAGTCTTTATCAAGTGCTATGGTTCCCTCAAAAGTTATTGTGTCGCCAATGGAGAGTACAGCATTCGTTGTTATCGTGAGATCATAGTTACCCCTGTATTCAGTCCCATCCTGAATATGCACCCAGTTCTTTCCCATGATGGAAGGATTGAATTTTGTTACCTTACCTTTTACCTTAACTATTTTACCTGAATATGACTTTTTATCATCAATAAGGCTGGCTATCGTAATGCAACCTTCACCTGGCTCGATCTTCACATTGATTTTTTCCGTTGCAACCTGAGCCTTATAATTTTGCTCCTTCATATTCTGATTGAAATCGGTATTGTCAAACGTTTCCCTCTGGAGTGGTCCGGATTTCCGGCCATTACATGATATGAGCAACAGCAGCATAATGATCAAAATAGCAGTATTTTTCATGTTTCAGTATTTATCTGTTGTATAATGTTAAAAAATCAAAAAATATCCGCAAATGTAGCAAAATAGGTGAGATTTTTCTATCTTGCTGTATCCGAAATATTAAGAAATGCAAAGGTATATTATATCATTTATTACACTACTCTTATTCTTTTCTGTCAGATTTGAAGCAAATGGTCAGGATACGAGGACCATAACAGGAGTGGTTACCGTCTTCAGGCAATATCCGCTAAATAAGGTAAAAGTTGTTGCGGCAAAATCCAGTGATGTTGTATATACTGATTCCCTGGGGCGTTTTTCTGTTAAATGTTATCCCAGAGATGTTATAACTGCATATGCATCCGGTTTTGAGTCAAGAAAAGTAAAAGTCAGGAAGCAGTCTGTGTACACCCTCGATATGTTATATAAAGACAATGTTTCCAGTTTTAACGACGCCGTTTCTGCAGGACACATTGCAGAGAATGTTCTGCAGGAGGCTATC
>CAYQBZ010000415.1:0-3258 GCA_964415855.1 uncultured Rikenellaceae bacterium | reverse complement strand
ACCGAATGCAGGATTATAAACAAAAAGCCACTCTTTTCAGAGCAGCTTTTTATTACCTTTTTTATTTTATTTTCACCTCTATGTGACCTTGTGCCTTTCAGCCCTGAGGGGTTAATTCCTATTTCTGTTTCATTTTGGCATCCATGCAAAGAGTAGCATGAGGAACAGCTCTGAGTCTCTCTTTGGATATCAGCTGACCTGTTTCGCGGCAGATACCGTAGGTCTTGTTCTCAATCCGTATCAGGGCAGCCTGCAGATGCTGAATGAATTTCAGCTGTCTCTGAGCGAGCCGGCCGGCTTCCTCCTTTGATAAAGTTGTAGCACCTTCTTCCAGTACCTTGAAAGTAGGTGATGTATCCATAGTATCGTTGCTCTCTTCGTGAGTTATGCTTGACTTCAGTATCTCATAATCTTTCCTGGCCTTATCCAGCTTCATGAGGATGATCTCCCTGAACTCCTCGAGCTCTGCATCAGAATATCTAGTCTTTTCAGCCATCGTCTCATAGTTTAATATGCGGCAAAGGTATTGTTTTTTTCTAAATTAAAAAATATGAGGAAAATCAGTGAAATAACGAGGATAAAAATTTCGGCACAGAGGCGCAATGGCACAACAGCGCAATGGTAAAAAAATAAAATTGGCGACAGGCGTCAGGCGTCGGGCGATCGGGAGTCAATGCCTGTAGCCTGTAGCCGGTCGCCTGTTGCCTTAATTACTTCTTGCGTGCCTGAACAGGATATTCCACCACGATTTCCAGAAATACCTGAAATCGGTGAAGATGGGATGTCTGTCGAAAGAATCGAGATATCTCATTTCCGAAGCCTGGATTGCTTCAAGGTCGGCAGGCATATCTGCGTAGAAGGGAGGGATAAGACCGGGTTTATATTTTATTCTTCTCTCCCTGACTTCCTCTTTATAAAGATCAAAATACTGCCTGCTTAGCGGCCTTATACCTACAACCTTCATTTCTCCCCTGAGAAAATTTATTAATCCCGGTACTTCATCGAGCCATACTTTCCTGCAAAATGCTCCCCAGGAGGTTATCCTGAAGTCATTTTTAAACTTACCTCCGTCCTGCAGGTCATGAAGCTCATAAACATAATCCTGAATATACTCCGAATACGGATGCATTGTGCGAAGCTTATAAACCTTAATCAGTTTTCCCTCCTTACCGATCCGTGGCAGGGCAATCAGTGGCCCGTAATAATATCCGTTTTTAGTAAACGGTTCACTTATCTTGACAGCTTCAATGCAGAGCTGGTTCCCGATAAAAGATTCCTGTCTTATCCGGAATCCGGCCCGTGACAGTCTTCCCAGGGCTTCGGCCCTCGTAATGACCGCATTGTTGCCCCTTGTAAGGAACATGTACAATTTCCGTGTCCACTTAAGCTTTGGGAGGATACGCTTTACAATGAAATCAAAGAAATAATATATCCAGTTGAGTACCGGTGGAAATTTTTTCAGTATCCGGATCTTTCTCTGGTCTTTAGTCTCAACACAGCAGAAGAAGTAGCCATTGACCTGAAGCTTGTTATTTACCGCATCAAAAAAATCATCAAGCTTCTTTATGTCGTTGATCCTGTGAAGGTTGATTATATAATCGTATTTATCATGAATAAGTCCGTCGATATTAAAAATGGTAGTTGTCGACAAAACAGCGGTATGGTCTGTGAGCTTATTACCTGCCAGATCGAGTATGGCCCGTGTCATCTCAGGTCCGCACTCTCTTTCTATTGCCTTATTGATCCTTGGATTTATATCTATTGGTTCGTCTGTCTTCACTCCGTTTCCGTTTGTCTCCTTAACAAGATCATACTCACTGGGCTTCTTGTACGTCTTATATTTTTCATATTCTTCATAATCCTGGACAACAGCTTTTCTGTAAGCAATGAATACGGAGCCTACTATCAGTTCAAGAAAAGTTGCAAGCAGGGCGGTCCCGAGTACGATGGTCCTGGAGTAATTATAATCTCTTATTGAATACATGGCCAGGGCAGTAATTGAGATTGCAACAATATTGCTTGTCAGCACCCTTGTGAAGAGAGTAGTATAGTTAATTATCTTGCCCCGGTGCATTTTCCCGTTAAGAAGCGAGACCACTATCCACATTAAAGCCAGGGCGATAAAGAACGGGGCATGCGAAGGGAGGTAAGATTTCAGGCTGGCGGGTTTGATCCAGACCATGGTCAGAAAGGAGACAGCCAGTATTACAATATCAGCTAATAATGTGAAAATCCTGAATTTACGCTTTTCCATTGGTGTTTACTGCGACAGTTATCTGGTAAAAAGGTAAAGGCAAATTTAACTATTTTGTTCAATTAAGACTAAATTAGCGGATGTATGGTTGCTTTTCACGGCGCTAAGATTAAGTGGCATCTGGTGACAGGTGACAGGCGAAACTAATTCCAGAAGCCGTTTAAAATCCGAAAGTTATGCCGGCATTCAGCGTCATTTTCGTCCCAAAAAAATACTCCGGGCTCCACCTCACATCACCTCCGATGTTGCTGTATGATGCGGAGAACCAGGTATAAAGGTCATTGATGACCTGTACTGATGCTTTTAGCCCAAAAGAAGAACTATGCCATTCTGTGGTTGCGAGTGGGGGATTACCGGTACGACTTCCTCCTGATTCAGTATAGTCAGGGCCGCGGACAGCGTCAATAAAAAAGAGATTGATATTCAGTGCTCTTACTGGTTTGTAGTCCAAAGCTATATACCACTCTCTTGAATTATCCCTGAGGTAATGACCCATGTTATAACCAGCATTTTCAAAGGTAAGTACTGGAACATAATGCTGATAGGTAAGCGGATATGTATATGTAAGTTCCGTGGTTAATGACAGGTTTGATACCGGGAGATCAGAGAGTCTGAATCCTGCTTTATAGCTGAAGAAATTCCATTCATCCTTTTTAGTGAACCGGCTGACTGACAGCTCATCAATGAATATTGTCGCATAAAGATGAAGATGCTTAAGCTGGCGGGAGCTTATGTCAAGAAACATCTGGGAATTCATATTGTCTATCCCCGAAGTGAGTGAATGATCAACTGACTTGTAGAAAAAGACCGGGATAAGGTATGCAGGATTTACATTATCATCGCTGTACATGATGCTGTTGCCGGCTGATATATAGAGATTGTTAACCGGTATGAAGGTAAACATGTTTGCAGCGATGAACTTTTTATGGTATACTTCTCGGTAATTGGTTCCGTAGCTATTGGTAACCCAGTATGAATTTGCACTATCAACCACCATCGAATTC
>CAYQBZ010000414.1:0-3274 GCA_964415855.1 uncultured Rikenellaceae bacterium | reverse complement strand
TTAGCATCAAGAATGTACGACATATTAAGTTCATTATCTGAAACTTAATACTATATAAAAATTCTTCCAAAAAACCAAATAATGAAGTATACCTTGCCATGCTACAAAAAGAAGATTTTTCTGCAAGCAAACTATCAATATCTGGAACTTCAAACTCCGGGAAATCTAAATTTTCGGGTAGTGGGAGTATGCCGCCGTTCAAAAAACCCAGCCTGGTTTCCAGCATCACAATTTCAGACTCTGCCCTTACGATTTTAAGATTCAGTGATGAAAGTTCCATGGCTATTTTATTATAATCGATAGATGTGGCCTCACCGGCTTCTAACATCTTTTTCCATGCCGATTGTAGTTCAGCATAGCCTGATTTTCTGAGCGTTAGCATTTTAAGATTCTTTTCCTGGTAAATGAGGTCAAATAAAGTAAATTCTGCATCAAGAAGGATTGTCAACTTTTCCAGGTTATACTCCTGCTCAGCGAGTCTGACTGTATTCTGGTTCACTTTTTTTTGCGTAAGGTATTTTGATGGAAGACTGAACGACTGGTTTACGGACCAGATTTTCTTTACCCCTATAGCAGAAGTATTGCCTGGCATATAACCATACATCACAGAGGGATCCGGAGGTGTCAGCCCTGTCCTTGCTTCATATTTTTTTGCTTCCAGGAGTTTCCCGATGGCTGTTATTTCAGGATTGTTTTCAGCTACTTGTTTCAGGTAGGATTCCACATCCTGGGCATTGATGACGGATAAGCCTGCAGTCAAAAGGAATATAATAAGGATTCGCTTATACATATGATTGATATTTAAGTTTCTATAGCTATATGGTGTCCGTATTCTTTTCTTTTTTCAATTATGGTATAGGCCACCGGGATTACGAAAATATTCAGCAGGGTAGAGCTGAGCAGTCCTCCGAGAATTACTATAGCCATAGGACTCTGTATCTCGTTTCCGGGCAGGTCACCTCCTGCTGCCAGAGGTATTAGTGCAAGGGCGGCTGTAAGTGCGGTCATCAGAATAGGATTCAGCCGGTCAGATGAACCTGTCATGACCCTGTCGGGAAGACTTAATCCTTCTTCTTTAAGATGGATGTACCTTGAGATCAACAGGATACCATTCCTTGTTGCAATTCCAAAAAGAGTAATAAATCCTATTATTGAAGGAATACTTATTACCTGTGATGATCCCCATATCGCAAAGATACCCCCAATAAGAGCCAGAGGCAGATTAAGGAGTATAATTAATGCCAGTGTATTATCCCTGAATTCACGGTATAATATGATGAATATCAGGAATATTGCTGCAAGAGAGGCGATGAGCAGACGGTGTGAAGCTTTTTCAGCGCTCTCAAATTGCCCTCCGTACTCAATATGATAATTTCCAGGCAAATCGATCTGCTCTGCAATCCTGCTTCTTATATCAGCTACCACGCTGCCCACATCCCTGTCAGCTACATTTACCGAGATGACAATTTTTCTTTTTACATTCTCCCTGTTAATGGCATTTGGTCCCGATGAAGATTCGATATCTGCAACAAATGAAAGAGGTACTTTCCTGCCATCCCATGTATCGATCATTGAGTTCCTGATACCTTCTATTGTACCACGGGTTTCGTCATTATACCTTATTACAAGAGGAAACTTCTTCTCTTCCTCGAAAACATCTGAAACTGTTTGTCCGCCAAGAGCATAATTTACAAACGAGGTAAAGTTATTAACAGGAATACCGTAGCCTGCTAGCCTTTCCCTGTTCGCCCTTATCTTTATCTGGGGGGTCTCTATAAGCTGTTCGACATTAAGGTCCCCTATCCCTTTTATGTCAGCAATTTGCGACCTGATATCATTGGCAATCCTGTATAATTCATTATTATCATCGCCAAAAAGCTTAATGGCGATATTTGCTTTTGTTCCCGACAGCATATTGTCAATCCGGTGGGTCACCGGCTGGCCAACCTCCACATTTGTTCCCGGAAGAGCTTTAAGCCGTTCCCTGACGTCAGCAAAAAACTCTTCCCTTGTCCTGTTGCTGAGTTTAAAAGGAACATCAAGCTCTGATACATTCTCTCCGAAAGAATGCTCAGCAAGTTCCGCCCGACCTGTTTTGCATGATACCTTGCTGATCTCAGGTATCTCCAGCAGTATTTTCTGGGCCCGTATACCTATTTTTGCCGACTCATCAAGTGATATTCCTGGCATGGAGCCAAGGTTAATTGTAAGCGCTCCCTCATTGAATGGTGGCAGGAAGGTGCTTCCGAATGAGAAAATCATAATTATTGATATCAGAAACAGCAATGCGGTTGATCCAAGAATGATTCTGTTTTTCCCAAGTGCATATTTCAGTGCTTCCCTGTACCAAAGGCTTAAGTTCCTTTCAATCCAGGATCCGTTTACCTTTTTGATCAGTCTTTTCTCACTTGTCAGCAGGTAGCTGCACAGGACAGGAGTGACAGTGATAGCGACAATAAGTGAAGCGAACAGTGATACTATAAATGAGATTCCTAGTGGTCTTAGCATCCTGCCTTCCATTCCTTCCAGAAGAAAAAGAGGCACAAATGTGATTATGATAATAAAAGTGGCATTCCATATTGATGACCGCATTTCAGAAGATCCCCTGAAAACCACATTAATTGATGATTCTCTTTTTTCAGGAGGGAGCATAATATTCTGTCTTAACCGCTTATAGACATTTTCAACAAATATTATCGCATCATCCACAAGAGAACCTATGGCAATTGCCATGCCTCCAAGGCTCATGGTATTAATTGTATAGCCAAGCAGTTCGAGAATAAGTATTGTGATCAACAGTGACAGCGGGATTGCAAGGAGTGAAATAAAAGTCGTTCTGTAGTTCAGCAGAAAGAAAAACAGGATAAGAACAACAAAAAAGCCACCTTCGATGAGTGCTTTCAGAACATTATATACTGATGTCCTTATGAAAGATGCCTGATTGTAAATATCTGTATGGAAAGTAATTGAAGAACCCAGGTTAGATTGTATTTCATTGATTGCACTGTTGATATCATCAGTAAGCTTCACTGTATTTGTTCCGGGTTGCTTTGTTATGGTAACAAGCACCGCGTTCTCAGCGCAGTACGATGCTGTTCCGATAGCCGGTGAATGACCTGTCTGAACAGCGGCAACATCCCTTATTTTAACAGGTACGCCCTTGGTGATCTTGATCACAGAGTTTGACAACTCATCGGTTTTGTCTGTCCGGGCTATGCCCCTTATAATATATTTGTTCCCATACTCATTAATAAATCCCCCTGGTGTATTGAGG
>CAYQBZ010000413.1:0-3276 GCA_964415855.1 uncultured Rikenellaceae bacterium | reverse complement strand
ATTCTGTTCTTTGTTTGCGGGTACATATTTTCTTACTTGTTGCTGGGAGTACTTATAAGTTCAGGATTCCTTACTGTTTCACTTCTCAGCTTCAGGCTGCAGAAGAGCATAAGTCTTCTGCTGGGACCATTTCTGATTCTGATTGGGATGGTACAGGCTGATCTGTTTCCGCTGAAACAACTCTATAAAGGGAGGATTGTTAAGTACCTTCAGACAAGAAAATGGAAAGGGACACAGGTTTTTCCTTTCGGAGCCCTGATAGCTCTGAGCTTCTGTCCTGCTACAGCTGCAATTTTCTTCGGTCTTCTTATCCCCCTGGCAATAAAATATGAACAAATGATACTGTTTCCCTTACTTTATGCAGTTGGTGCTTCGATCCCCGTTATTGCTGTCAGTATACTGATATCCCAGGGAGCAGGATTAAGTGCCCGGCGAAGATGGATTGACCTGTTGCCTGTAATATCGGGATGGGTCCTTATAGTCATTGGTATTTACCTTAGCGTAAAAAGAATATATATGATTTAGGGATAGCTGGATCACGGTTGATCATCCTGGCCGGGCTCTTTAATGCTGAGGCAGAGCTTCAGTATGCTCAGTCGCACAGGGAGGAATGCCTGGGATATTCACGGAAAGCGTTGATCCTTTTCGAGTTTATCGATATGGAATTGAAAACCTATTCTCCTGACAGGATCAGCAAAATGGAAGTCCTGAGGATGAGAATAAAAGAGCTGAAGTAAAGCAATTCCAGCCTATGGTGAAAATGGGATCTTAATTGGATATTACTTTATGTCAATTGACTTTTTCTGTTCATCAGTAAGAAGATCAAGTATTTTCTTCCTGTTTGCCTCCCTCATTTCCTGCATTTTTGAAGTCATCTCATCCCGCATCTTCTTCATCTCAGACTCTTGCTTCTGTCTCAGATCAGCTATCTCTTTCCTCTGCTTGTCAGTCAGGTCCGGGATATTATTGATCCTCATCATTCCGGGTCCGTCCGGTCTTAAGCCCGGACGATCGGCCGGCATCCTGTTCATACCACCTCTCATACCATACATTGGCCCTGGTCCGAATCTTCCTGGTTCCGATCCGGGTCGTGGCAGCATACCATATCCCTGGCCCGGTCTAATGCCCCTTCTCATACCATAAGCCGGGGCAGGAGCTCGGAACCTTCGCATATTTTCTATGTTCCCTGCCCTCATTCCCGGGTGCATGTTTCTCATGATAAGCGTATCATTATTTCGCATGGCTCCCCTGAATTGTCTTGAATACATCCTGTTACCAGGTCGGTTCATTTGTGTGGTATCCATCATGCCTCTCATCCCTCTTTGTGCGTTAAGCTGTAAGTTGCCTGCAATTATCAGTATCAGCACAATGCCTGTTGTTTTAAATTGTCTTTTCATAACTGTAACATTTTATTTAATACTTCATGTTAAGGCAGTATCATCTTTGCCACTTATATCCGTTTAATTAGTAGACAATTCAAAACAGTTTTTAATTCTGCAAACAGGCACATTAACTGAAGTTTAACATATATTTCATTAATAACTTGAATCTGAAGGTTCAACGGACAAATGTTCCCGGTCAGGCCTGCCCGGGAGCAACTTCCTCCTCCTCACCCTTGAAATCATCACGGCATCTTTCTTCGTAGTGCTTTCTCCATTCTTTTTTCCTCCAGTCTTTCCTGTTACGGTCGTGACCTCCAGGCGCCACCCCGGTGAGCAATATTTTAGAAAGAATAAATAATCCTGCAGTCTGCCAGAAGGTCAGCACAGGACCATTAAATAATTCAGGAATTAGGGAATTCCATAAGCTCATAGTAATAAATACCGCGAGTATAATGAATCCTGATCCCAGGATCCCAAAACCTACATACTTTAATACTTTTAACGTTTTCATACTACTGTTTTTTAAATAGTTTATATAATTCATTTAATCTTTTTCTGAGAGCCAGAACCGCATATCTTTTTCTCGAGATCAGGGTATTAATTCCAATGCCCGTTTTTTCAGAGATCTCCTTGAAGCTTAGATCATCAAACTCGTTTGCAATGAACACGTTTCTCTGCTCTTCGGGAAGAGCCGACAGTGTCTCTTCAATGGTATCCCATATCATATCCCTTATCTCATCATCCTCGGGGGTCGATCCAAGAGACGGTAGTATCTCTTCGAGCGAAAGGGGTCCGTCATCATCATCTTTTTCATTAGAGCTGAAGCCTACGTTTATAGGTCTCTTACGACGAAAGAGGTCTATGATACGGTTATCTGCCACTTTATAGATCCATGCTGTCAGGTTTTCAATTCTCCTGATATCCCTGAAGCCAATGGTAAGCTGGTAGAAGACATCCTGCAGAATATCCTCGGCCTCTACACGATCGGAGATCCTGTTCCTGATATAAGCCAGCAGACGATTCCGCTCAGCTTCATAGACTTCTCCAATTTTTTCCGACTCTACGGGACTCATTTTTAATAATGTTTAATTCATAGACGAAAGAGCTGAAATAATATTTTAAAAATTTACATTTTTTTACTGAAAGTACAGTTAATGAAGCAAATAATATGTTGATCCGTTTGTCAGATACCGGTAATCAGAAGCCGTTCGCCGTTTATTTTACGGTGCTTAACTTTTTTGGTGACCAATCTCTTCCGATATTGTCTAATTTTGTTAATACGATTAAACTGACATTGCTATGAAAACCACAACCAGCGACAATTCGATCATTATTATCGGAGGAGGATTTGCAGGTCTTGCTGCAGGTATATATGGCCGCATGAATGGCTATAACACACAAATATTTGAGATGCATGATAAGCCTGGAGGTTTATGTACCTCATGGGATCGTAAAGGATATACGTTCGATTGCTGTATACACTGGCTTGTCGGATCATCACCTGAGAGCGGTATGCATGATATGTGGGAGGAGACAGGTATTTCGCAGGGCAGGCAGTTTATTGACCTGGATGAATATATCAGGCTTGAAGATCCGTCAGGGCGGACGCTAGTCTTTTATACCGACATAGGAAGACTGGAGAAACACCTCCTTGAATTCTCACCCCAGGATGAGAAACCCATCAGGGATTTTATTGCAGGGATAAGGATGTGCCTGCCTTTCGACATGCCTTCGAAACATGATTCGACATTTGTACGTTTCAGAAAGAAGATCAGGACTGTTTTTAACTTTGTCATCAATGGTAAAAAGATGCAGGATTGGATGAGGACAACTGCAGACGATTTTTCAGCACGAATAAAAGATCCTTTCCTGAGCCAGGCTTTTAAAGATATAT
>CAYQBZ010000412.1:0-3287 GCA_964415855.1 uncultured Rikenellaceae bacterium | reverse complement strand
CCCTTACCACGTTAACGATAAGGCATGGAAGCTCAGCTCCGGCAATATAGGATATCCCCTCCTGCTTAAGGCTGATACCGGGCGAAGATGAAGATGTCATAACCTTTTTACCACAGCCGGCTCCTCCGTACACCATATTTATTGCAGCAATCTCACTTTCAGCCTGCAGGACAACCATGCCGGTGGTCCTGGAAGGATCTGCCTCCATCAGGTATTCCAGTATCTCGCTCTGTGGAGTGATAGGGTAACCGAAATAGCCATCAACCCCTGCCCTTATAGCAGCTTCGGCAACCGCTTCATTACCCTTCATAAGTCTTAACTCCTTTTCCATCTCCTGTTCATATTTTTGTTTTATAAACTGTTATTACCCCGTCGGGACAAACCATTGCACAATTGGCACAACCGATACAAAGCTCAGGATTTGCGGGATATGCATAGTGATATCCCTTTATATTAACCTCCTTGGTCATGGCTATGGTACCTGTGGGACATGTCACCATGCATACTTCACATCCTTTGCACTTATCAACATTTACAACAATACTTCCTCTGATCTTTGCCATATTTCATATTATTTAAACAGGATGATCATCTGAAAATCGTTTCAGTCTCATCTGAAGGTCACCGAACTGATCTCTTGCAACCAGGGATACACAGGCTCTCAGTCCTTCATCCCTTTCACTCCCTGATAAATTGAGTGAGATAGCACTGATCCCGTAGCATAAAAGCTCTTCAAGCAATTGAGGGCCTTTCATTCCCGGGTAAGAAATCGTAAAATAGAAACCATCAGCAATAGGCTCTTCCAGATCCATATCATATACAATCCTGAAGTTGTTCGAAATAAATATTTTTTTCATCTCCCTGGCTTTCTCACCATATTCAATAACTTCATCCCGATACTTGTATGATCCGTCATTAACTGCCTTAAGCATAGCTGCCAATCCATACTGAACAGAATGTGCGACGCCGGCTGACAACGCATACAATGCCCCAAAGATAACTGAATGTCCAAACTTATCGCTAGTATGGTATCTTAAAAGATCAGGATAGGACCTGTTAAAAAGGTGATCTGATACTGCCATTATTCCTATTCTCTGACCTGCATAGCTGAAGATCTTGGAACTAGAGACAAGCAGGATGTAATCATTCGTGAAACGGGCAACTGTTGGCTGATAGGGTGGTACTCCCGGATTCAGGTAATCCTTCCTGAAATCCATACCGAAATAAGCCAGATCTTCAATAACGATAACATCATATTTCACGGAAAGTTCACCAATAATTGCAAGTTCTTCCTCTGTGAAACAAATCCATGTTGGGTTATTAGGGTTTGAAAAGAGCAGGGAAGAAATCTTGCCTGGCCTGAGGTAAGATTCAAGTTTCTCTTTCAGTTTTTTCCCCCGGTAGTTATATACATCAAATGAATGATAATCGTGCCCCAGCATCATTACCTGCTGCTTCTGCACCGGAAAACCGGGATCGAGGAAAAGGGTTCCCTCCTTGTTTTTGTCGTTCCTGTTGGCAACCAGGAAGCTCAGCATTGCACCCATCATTGATCCTACCGTAGGTATACACCCAGCCGGATCAATATCCACGTTCAGAAAGAGCTTAATAAACCTGGAGGCTTCCTTTTTAAGGGGAGGGATACCTGCTATGTCGGGATAAAGAGCCCCGACACCCTTTCTCAGGGCTTCTATTTCGGCTTCTATACCTATAATTGGCGCCGGGAGACCAGGCACACCCATCTCCATCCTTACGAATCTTATCCCTGTCTTCTCCTCTATTTTATCAACCAGAAGGACAATCTCGCGTATTGTAGAAGATCCGGGTGCCCGGATAGCCAGTTTTTGAGCCAGGGTTTTAACAATTTCAGACGATATCGGAATAGTATCCATTGAAATAAGAAAGTTCGAATATAAACAATTAAGTTATTTGGTGTAAAAAAACACCTTCACTTTTCAATTCTGATCCTTGCATCTACCACTGTTATCTCGTCAGTACCGCCAATAAGAGGATTAAGGTCCACTTCCTTTATTTCCGTGGCAAATCGCAGCAGGCTTGACAATCTTACTATGATCTCAGCAAATAAAGCTTCATCTGTTCCCGGTATTCCGCGGGTGCCTTGTATTATCTTATAGCTTTTGATGCTTCTTATCATCGATAGGGCTTCGTTATATGTGAGAGGAGCAAGTCCTGATGAGACATCACCCAGCACCTCCACGAATATACCACCCGGGCCGCAGAGGATAATATGCCCGAATCGTGGTTCATAGCTGGCTCCAATAAAGAGTTCAATACCGGATAGCATCTTTTGTACAAGAACGGCAGTAACGCCTTGTATATGCATCATCCTATCATATTCGGCCATAAGATGCTTTTCGGACCTGATATTCAGGGTAACACCTCCAACATCTGATTTATGTACCGGTCCGACAACTTTAAGCGCTAGCGGATAACCTGTTTGCCCGGCCTGTAAGATAAGCTCCTCTTTTGTTGAGGCCAAAGCTTCCTTTACAACCGGGATTTTCGCTGCGCTCAGAAGTCTCTGTATAGCTGCAGGCTCAAGATACCCGGAGGAAGCATCATCAATTATCTGCCTAACAGATTGAAGATCGACATTTTCAAGGAAGATCTTTTCCTCGGCAGGAAAGGGAGTATTGGAAATTTTTATAAGTGCCTGTCCCAGGACAACCTCATCGGGGAAGTTCACATTGCCCATATTCAGAAACTCCTCCAGCTCTTTGGAAGAACTTGTAACTGATGGCAGGATAGGGTACAGTGGTTTCCTGCACTCCCTTATCTTACGGTGAAGGAGGTTATATATCTCAGTCATGTTGTTCAAACCGTTGCTGCCAAATATCACACTCATGCCGTCAATATCGCTTATCTCCTTATCCACATAATCAATAACATGTTCAAGCTGATCGTTTGTTGCAGTAGCAATAAGATCGACAGGATTATCGGCAGATGCACCCGGATTCATCATTCCCAACAGGTTATCATGGTGCATTCCTGTTATCCTGGGAATATGCATCCCACCTGCGGCCAACGCATCAGTCAGCATCACAGCCGGTCCTCCGGCATGTGTTATAATAGCCATATTTCTGCCTTTCAGCTTCTTATGATAGAATACCGATGCCACGGTAGTCAGCTCTTCCCTCCCTGAGCACCTAACGATGCCGGCCTTTCGGAGAAGGGCTTCAACAGCTGAGTCGGACGATGCCATTGCACCTGTATGCGATGAGGCCGCCCTGATCCCGGTTTCGGTGGTACCGGCTTTTATGGCAGCA
>CAYQBZ010000411.1:0-3293 GCA_964415855.1 uncultured Rikenellaceae bacterium | reverse complement strand
GTTCGCTATTATCCCGGCAAGAGTAGTTTTTCCCACTCCCGGCGGACCCCATAATATGAAAGAGGGAATATTTCCCGATTCGATTACCTTTCTGAGGACAGCATTGCGTCCCACGAGATGCTCCTGCCCGAAGAATCCTTCAAGTGTTCTGGGTCTTAACCTTTCTGCCAGTGGCTGGTTTGGGAGCATCGTAAAAATGTTTGCGTAAAAGTAATAAAAACAATTCTTGTTCGGACAATCCAGGCGTGTAGATGCAACCTTAATATCAGGATCATGGTTATCATGAAACAATACTTCGGTCACCTTTTGGGAGGAATAATGCTGTAATGATATTGCATGCCGGCAGTAATACAGCAGGAGAAGATTTAGGAGGTAATAATAGGAATGTTGGCTCCTGAGAGATTTTGCAGTTCAATAATTTTTACTAAATTGCCTCAAATTTATTTTCTTTAAAAAAAATAAATTAATACTTTTAACAAGTTAAAATAGTATATTGGTTATTGTCAGATTATTGTTGTCCTATTTGAATACCATCAGATATATTCAGTTATGAAAAAAACTCTGCTTATTGTAGTTGTTATCCTGGCAGTCATTCTTGCCCTGCCGGTAATTAACCTGATTCGATGGACTTTTCAAGCCAAAAAGCCACTGAATATTATTCTAGTTGACAAGACCGTACCGACAATCCATCGCGTAAATCACAAGTCATTTGACTGGGTATTGACAAATGAGAGATTCGTAAAAAAAGAGAACAATAACAGCTATTCTTTCAGAAGAGATTATTACGGATTCGTACCTCTCAGACCTCTTCGTGATAAGCTATATTTCAAGAATGATTACCGACTGACTGATATCCTTGATCTTGCTGATGCCAATGATGTTATATATTTCGCTGATACTTACGGAGTTTTTGTTAACGAATGGTACGAAGCACTAAATATAAGCAGGAAATCGAGGAAACTTTACGGCGAATTTAACAATAACGACCTTCTCCTGGTAAATGAAATGCAAAACAGGAATAAGCTTGTTATTATGGAGTATAACACGTTTGATTACCCTACCATACAATATTATTCTGTAAGGGTCCAGGAAAAACTGGGAATTAGATTTTCGGGATGGACAGGAAAGTATTTCAGCACGCTCGACAGTACGAGCCAGGACTTCCCTATATGGATGACAGCAATGTACAGGAAGCAGTACCGTAAGCCCTGGACTTATACAAAACCGGGAATTGTCATACTTAACCAGAAAGACATTATTGTTCTGGAAGAAGGGACACATCTTACAAATGCCATGCCTCATATTATTACAGATTCCCCGGCTGGTGAAAAATATGAATTACCATTATCTGTTGCATTTGACAGGTGGTTTGATATAATTGATCCTCAGGCGAATAATGTACTTTCTGAATTCAAACTGGAGACTACTGTCTCTGGTGATTCCCTGCTGGCTATTAACTATTTATCCGGTAATTTCCCGGCTGTGATACAGGATCCTGCTGCTGCCAGGTACTATTATTTCTCAGGAGATTTTGCCAATACAAAGATGGCTTTCTGGACGGCAAGATTTAAAGGATTCTATAAGCTGAAAAGTATTCTGTATTCAGACAAACCCGATGATCCCAGGAGGTTCTTCTGGCTATACTACAGGCCTTTAATGACTGGGATCCTGAACGAATACTATAACGATATTAATATTAACTAAATCATACATTAGTAATATAAAGTGGTACGGACGTTGCTCGCAACATCCGTATT
The DNA here is from genome assembly GCA_964415855.1 of uncultured Rikenellaceae bacterium. Taxonomy (GTDB): domain Bacteria; phylum Bacteroidota; class Bacteroidia; order Bacteroidales; family VadinHA17; genus LD21. Next base: position 1,536 of record CAYQBZ010000411.1, on the reverse strand, counting down.
ATTTTTTATACGGACTTCTTCAGCGCTTCCAGCATAACGACAGCCGGATGAATCGCAATCCTCCCTGTTCCGTCCTTTATATGATGCCTGCAGCTGGTACCAGGTGCAGCTATAATTGTGGTAATACCGGATTTTCTTACCTCAGGGAACAGAACCAGTTCTCCTATTGCGTTGGATAATTCAAAGTGCTCCTTTTCATACCCGAACGATCCGGCCATGCCGCAACATCCTGATTTTATCTCAGCAACGCTGTAATTGGCTGGGATAGAGAGTATTTCAATTGTGCTTGATGACGAGGCAATTGCCTTTTGCTGGCAATGGGCATGCAGGAGTATCTCTGCCTTTTTAGTTGTGAAATTTTCCTTGCCGATCCTGCCCGACCTGTATTCCCTCGCTAAGAACTCATCGACCATAAATGCGTTTACTGAAAGCTTTGCTGCCGCCTCCTTAAGGTCCTCACCGGCAAGATCGGGGTATTCATCCCTGAATCCCAGGATAGCGGACGGCTCAATGCCAACCAGTGGTAATTCATTGTTTATGATTTCAGAAAATATCCTGATGTTATCCCTGGCTATCTTCCTTGCTTTCCTGGTCAGTCCCTTGGAAATGAATGTTCTAGCACTTACCCTGTGTCCTACAGTGATTATCCTGTAATTAAGGGCAGTAAGAAGCTTAATTACTGCAATGCCGGTCTCTGTATCGTTAAAGTTGGTGAACTCATCAATAAAGAGACATATGGAGGCAGTCGGATTATCAGGATTGATACCGGCAAGGTTCTTCCTTATCCAGCGCCTCAGAGTCGTTCTGTATAATAAAGGTATGGACCTGGCAGAAGCAAATCCTGCCGCTTTTTTCAGGATACCGGCTGTCACCCTGTTCTTTATGACGAAATTGAATATCGCGGGTACTATGGAACCTATCTTATTTATTGTTGATATATATGCAATTAACCTTGTCCTTAACGGCATGCCATGCCTGTCGTACCAGTGCTGAAGAAATTCCGATTTTATTTTAGCAATATCGACACCAGAAGGACACTCCGACTTGCAGCCCTTACAGGCCAGGCACAGGTCAAGAATATCATAAATCTCCCTGTGATCCCACGGATCTCCGTCACCGCTTAGATACTCACGTAACAGGTTTGCCCTTGCCCTGGTACTCTTATCCTCATCGCCGGTAGCCATAAAACTGGGACACATAACCCCACCTATTTTCACTGATTTACGGCAGTCCGCCGACCCGTTACATCTCTCTGACGCCCTTATTATACCACCAGAGGCGGAAAAATCATAGATCGTCTCAATATCCCTTGTCTGCTGTCCCGGGATATACCTGAGGAAACTGTTCATCGCAGGAGTGCCGGTGATTTTCCCCGGATTAAGTATCCCTGCCGGATCCCAGCAGTTTTTTACCTGCCTGAGAAGCTTATAATTATTTTCTCCCAGCATCAGCGAAATGAATTCGCCTCTTAACCTTCCATCGCCATGTTCACCGCTCAGCGATCCCCTGTACTTCTTAACAATCCTTGCCGTATCA
>CAYQBZ010000410.1:0-3301 GCA_964415855.1 uncultured Rikenellaceae bacterium | reverse complement strand
TAATGCAATAGCACAGGGATACTCGGTGGATGTTGTCTGCCGCTACCTTGATAAAACAGGTATTGAGGATTATCTTGTTGAGGTAGGAGGCGAGGTAAGGGCCAGAGGTACAAAAGCCGGTGCATTATGGAGAATAGGCATTGATAAACCTGAAGATAACAATATGTCTCCCGGACAAACTCTTCAGGCAATAATCAGGATCAGTAACAAAGCGCTGGCAACCTCAGGTAACTACCGGAAGTTCTATGTAGAAAATGGTATAAAATATTCGCATACCATTGATCCAAGGACCGGTTATCCGGCCAGGAACAGGTTGCTGAGTGCCACCATATTGGCTGATGACTGCATAACTGCTGACGGACTGGCAACCGCCTGTATGGTAATGGGTGTTGACAGTGCTATAGCATTCATACAGAAGACTCCCGGTCTCAGCGGATACCTGGTATTTACCGATGATAACGGAAATTACGAGACATGGACCTCAGAAGACCTTAAATCAGGTATTACGGAAGAGTAGAAAAATATTTGAGTCCCTGACTACCGGTTAACGAGAATTATTCCGGATCGGTTCTGCATGCAGCACATCCCGGATAGCCATCGGCCGGATTACAGCCAATATCATTCTGCTGAGCACACACTATCCCTCTTTTTTTCATCTCCGGATTTCTGCTGATATGTGTTTCCGGGAAACGTCCCCGGGAACTGATGATCATTCTTATACCAAAGGCTAATGCCGCTATGGCGAGAAATACTGAGCTGAGAAGAAGAAGTTTTAAAAACATATTGCCTGTAGACTTCTATTATTTAACTTTACGGTAATTCTTTTTATACCGGAAGCAATGCTTGTGCCAAAGATAGCTATCATTTCTTCCATAATAATTAAACAACCGGCAATTAATTTTGTTAATGTTATACCGGACAGATTATTTTTTAAATATTAAACTTATATGAAGCCATCAGAAAACCCAACTATTGTCGATTTGAACAAAGAAGAGATCCTTAAGGATTTCAGGCTTGCCACTCTCAGCAGGAACTTAAGTGTTATCGGGAGACGTGAAGTGTTAACAGGAAAGGCCAAGTTCGGAATCTTTGGAGCAGGAAAGGAGATTGTCCAGATTGCACTCGCAAAACAATTCAGGAATGGAGACTGGAGATCGGGTTATTACCGGGATCAGACATGGATGATGGCTATGGGCCTTTATAACTCTCTTGAATTCTTCCATCAGCTTTATGGTAATACCAGTGCACAGGAGAGGCACGGGAGCGGGGGAAGAGTCTTCAATAATCACTTTTCGGTTCCGAATATCAGACCTGACGGGACATGGCTCGACTTAACAAAACAAAAAAATTCCTCCTCCGATATATCACCTACAGCAGGTCAGATGCCCCGTTTATTAGGCCTGGCATACGCCTCGAAGCTTTTCAGACAAAACAAAGCCCTTCACAGGTTCACAACTCTTACTGATAAGGGAAATGAGGTGGCATTCGGTTCAATTGGAGATGCCAGTACCTCGGAAGGGCATTTCTGGGAGTCAATGAATGCTGCCGGGGTGCTTCAGGTACCTTTGGCCGTTTCGGTGTATGACGATGGCTATGGGATCTCCGTCCCAAAGAAGTACCAGACAACTAAAGGCAGCATATCAGATCTGCTAAAAGGATTTGAAAGTGAAAAAGGCCGCCCGGGTATAAGGATATTCAAGGGAAAGGGATGGGACTACCCCGGTCTTATCAAGATGTATGAAGAAGGAATAGCTATATGCAGGGAAGAACATACGCCTGTGCTGTTCCATATTGAAGAAGTTACTCAACCACAGGGTCATTCTACCTCAGGATCGCACGAAAGATATAAAAGCGAGGACCGGCTAAAATGGGAAGAAGAATTTGATCCCATAAATAAAATGAGGGAATGGATACTGGAATCGGGTGTTGCCACACCAGAGGAGCTGGACAGGCTTGCTGCTGAAGCTGAAGAAGAAGCAAAAAAAGCAAGAAAGAAAGCATGGGAGATATTCCAGAATCCCATCAAAATTGAGCGCGATGCCCTGGTGAAGATAATAAACGACCGTTCCTGTGTCTGCACGGAAAAGGTGAAGGAAAACTCCGTCAATAGCTTTACAGAGGTGCTGAAGCAGGTTATCTCTCCCATAAGGAAAGACAATTTTGTGACAGCACGAAAAATACTGAGGAATGTTTGCGGAACATGTATGAAAGCCGATAATCTCAAAGAAGAGCTGCAGGGCTGGCTGGTCCGTAACTATGATGATGCCATTAAAAGCTATGACTCATTTCTCTATAATGAGACACCAACTTCTGTCCTGAATGTAAAACCTGTACCTCCCGTCTATTCGGATGATTCACCTGAGGTACCGGGACGCCAGATACTAAGGGACAACTATGATAAACTGTTTACCAGGTACCCACTCCTTGTTACATTCGGAGAAGACACAGGTGGTATTGGTGGGGTAAACCAGTCTCTTGAAGGGCTGCAAAAAAAATACGGGGAATTGCGTATTACCGATACCGGTATCAGGGAAGCAACAATCCTGGGTCAGGGTATCGGACTATCGCTGAGAGGTATGAGACCCATTGCTGAAATACAGTATCTCGACTATCTAATGTATGCGCTGCAACCGCTCAGCGATGACCTGGCCACAACACATTACAGGAGTGCAGGAAGAATGGTGGCACCACTGATAATCAGCACCAGGGGGCACCGGCTTGAAGGGATGTGGCATTCCGGCTCTCCTATGAGTATGCTTATTAACTCAGTAAGAGGTGTTTATGTATGCTCTCCCAGGGATATGACAAGAGCTGCAGGTTTTTATAATACTCTTCTCGAAGGGAATGATCCGGCAATAGTTATTGAGCCACTTAATGGTTACCGGCTCAAGGAAATAATGCCCGACAATTTAGGGGAGTACCGGATACCACTCGGGATACCTGAAATTCTGAATCACGGAGACGACATCACACTGGTAACATACGGATCGACAGTAAAGGTTGCCCTGGAGACCGTAAAGCATCTGGCCGCACATGATATTTCCGTAGAACTGATTGATGTACAAACACTTGTGCCCTTTGACCTGAACAGGGTGATACTTGAATCAATAAAAAAGACAAACCGTATACTCTTCCTCGATGAGGATGTGCCGGGAGGTACTACTGCCTACATGATGCAGCAGGTACTTGAAAACCAGGACGGATGGCAATATCTCGACAGTCCTCCCAAAACCCTGTCAGCAAAAGAACATCGACCTGCCTATACTACAGATGGTGACTATTTCTCAAAACCAAGCGCAGA
>CAYQBZ010000409.1:2276-3337 GCA_964415855.1 uncultured Rikenellaceae bacterium | reverse complement strand
AGCACATACACCTTCAATTGATTTTCCTTTCTCATATGAAAACACTGACTACTAACCTGCTGGATTCAAAAATCCCTGAAGCACCGTGCTCTATGACTAAACGAGCTTTTACGGAGGTTGTTTGCAAAATTGTGCCCCTTGGTCTATTTTCTGTTGCATCAGTGCTGACAGGATGCAGTAAGAAAATTGAGAAGCCCAATGTAATAATCATATACGCCGACGATCTCGGTTATGGCGATGTCAGCAGTTATGGGGCGACAAAAATCAGTACTCCAAATATCGACAGGGTGGCAAGAGAAGGACTCAGGTTTACCAACGCCCATTGTACATCTGCAACGAGTACACCTTCAAGGTATTCAATGCTTACAGGTGAATATGCTTTCAGGAAAAGAGGAACGGGAGTGGCTACAGGTGATGCGACAGCCATTATCGAGCCGGGAAGAACAACAATTGCAACTGTTATGCAAAATGCCGGTTACAGGACAGCTGTTGTAGGCAAATGGCACCTGGGCCTGGGCAACGAAGGAGGAGCCGACTGGAACGGTGATATAGAGGCAGGGCCTATGGATATAGGTTTTGACTATAACTTTATAATACCTGCTACAGGCGACAGGGTACCATGCGTATTCGTTGAGGACCGAAGAGTTGTGGGACTCGATCCGGATGATCCTATAAAGGTGAGCTTTAAGGAACCCATACTGGTTGAGCCAACAGGAAAAGACCATCCGGAACTGCTTAAAATGCTTCCGAGCCACGGGCATGATATGACAATTGTAAATGGCATAAGCCGGATAGGATATATGAGCGGAGGGAAGTCAGCACTATGGGTAGATGAAGATATTGCTGATGTAATAACCGGTAAAGCAGTCAAATTCATTGAAGATAACCGTGACGATCCGTTTTTCCTATATTTCTCCACGCATGATATTCATGTTCCCAGAGTGCCCAATCAGCGTTTTGTCGGAAAAAGCGGAATGGGGCCTAGGGGAGATGCGATACTTGAATTCGACTGGTCAGTCGGTGAGATACTCGGGGCATTAGAGGAAAATGGCATTGAAGAC
>CAYQBZ010000409.1:0-2266 GCA_964415855.1 uncultured Rikenellaceae bacterium | reverse complement strand
TCTTGCAAAAAACACCCTTGTAATACTGACAAGTGATAACGGGCCGGTGGTGGATGACGGTTACCAGGACCAGGCAGTTGAACTTCTTGACGGACATACACCAGCAGGTCCCCTCAGGGGCGGTAAGTATAGCTTGTTCGACGGAGGAACAAGGGTAGCATTTGTTACAAGATGGCCGGGTACGATAGTGCCTGGTACAACAGACGCTATGGTAAGCCAGGTGGACCTTATGTCGTCATTTGCCAACCTGACGGACCAGGAGCTGGAAGATGATGCAGGCCCCGACAGCTTTAACGAACTTGATGCGCTTCTTGGAAGATCGGACAAGGGACGCGAATGGCTCGTTGAACATGCGGGAAGACTGACAATCATCAAAGGTGACTGGAAATATATAGAACCGGGACCGGGAGCTAAGATAAACAGAAATACGAATACAGAGATGGGAAATGATACTCTTCCTCAGCTTTATAACCTTAAGACCGACCTCGGAGAAAAGATTAATATGGCTGCAGATAATCCAAATGTAGTTATGGAGCTGAAAGATCTTCTTGATAAAATAAAGGGAGATGGCAGGACAAGATTTTGAAATAAAGAAATGATCAGGATAAATTATAACCTCAGGTATGCAATATTAAGCATAACTCCGCTTTTTGCACTCACGCAATGCGGTAAACAGGAAAACAGGAAACCGAATGTAATCTTCATACTGCTTGATGATTATGGCTATACGGACCTCGGTTGTTATGGAAGCAAATATTATGAGACACCTAATATTGACAGACTCGCTTCTGAAGGGATAAGATTTACAGACGCTTACGCTGCATGTCCTGTTTCTTCTCCAACACGAGCTGCCCTTATGACCGGCAGGTACCCTGTCAACACCGGAGTTACCGACTGGATACCTGGCAGACAGGCATCAGCACCAGGATTGCCCGAGGACAGGTTACTGGCCCTGCCATTTAATACCAGCTTGAATCTTGAAGAAATCACAATAGCGGAGGCTCTTAGGACCAACGGGTATACCACAATGATCTCGGGTAAGTGGCATCTGGGTGAAGACTCAATATACTGGCCTGAATACCAGGGATTTGATGTTAATAAGGGAGGCTATAGCAAAGGGTCTCCAAATAGAAGCCAGACTTCGAACGGATATTTCTCCCCGTATGGAAATCCAAGGCTGGAGGATGGTCCGGTTGGTGAATATCTTACTGACCGCCAGACAGATGAAGCGATAACGTTCATTGAGGATAATTATGATAAACCATTCTTTGTTTACCTCTCTTTCTATGCCGTTCATAATCCAATGCAGGGAAAGGAAAAGCTAATTGAATATTTCCAGGAAAAGGCAGATTCAATGGGCCTTTCAGAATTAGAACCTTTCCGCACTGATAAAGAGTGGATCAAGAGAGCACCCAGAGGCAACTTCAGGGAAAGGACAATACAGAGCTATCCGGTCTATGCAGCCATGATCTACAGTGTTGATGAAAACCTGGGTAAGCTCTTTGAAAAACTCAGGGAACTGAACATTGACAAAAACACAATAATCTTTTTTACCTCAGATAACGGAGGACTTTCAACTTCGGAAGGATCACCTACAACCAATTATCCGTTGCGGGCCGGTAAAGGATGGCTCTATGAAGGTGGTATAAGGGAACCCCTTATCATTAAGGCTCCTCAGATAATAAAAGAACCGGGCACATCCGGTGTTCCGGTGTCAACAATTGACTTTTTCCCAACCATACTTGAAATGACAGGAACCAGGGTCCCGGATTTAAACATCGACGGGGTAAGTATCTTACCTGTAATCAAGTCCGAAGAGATATCTGAAAGGCCATTGTTCTGGCATTACCCACATTACTCCAACCAGGGCGGCGATCCGGGAAGTGCTGTCAGACTTGGCAATTTCAAACTGATCGATAATTTTGAGACAGGCAGGCAGGAATTATATGATCTTAACGCGGATATCTCGGAAATGAATGATATCTCTGCAGAGAATCCTGAAAAAACAAAGGAGTTGTATAAACTTCTGAATGAGTGGAGGAACAGGACAGGTGCAAAAATGATGGATCCGAATCCTGCATGGAAAGGATTGAATAACTAAATAAGCAATAAATGAAAAATCTAAAACCTGCAATCGGACTTGGAATGGCTTCACTGGTGTCATTCCATTCATGTACACAAAAACCTGCTGAGGACAAAGGTAAGCTACCGAATATTGTCCTCATATTCATTGATGATATGGGATACGGTGACATTGGATGCTTCG
>CAYQBZ010000408.1:0-3360 GCA_964415855.1 uncultured Rikenellaceae bacterium | reverse complement strand
TTTTATTCATGAACATTGAAATGGCAGGCAGATCAATAGTTGATGTGACCTGTTTGTAGGTAACGGGTACTATGGTCACTGGTGTTGTCGCCTCAATAACTTCTTCAGAAGTGTCGGGGGATTGATTACACGAAACAAAGACTGATGTAATAACCGTAATCATAACGGGAAAAAAGCGGGTTGGGGTTCTTGCTGGCATAAGAATACTATTTATTGAGTCACAAGGAAATTCATTTCATTGATAACCTGGAGTTTCCGGATATTTACAAGGTTCAGGTTCCTGCTTGCTGTTTTATAGTTCTTTATTGCATTGATATATTCAGTCATCTCGATGATACCTGATTCAAGCTCCTGCTTCAGGGTACTTACCAGGATATTACTTGTCTGTAGTTGTTTATTTATCCTGTCAGTAAGTTCATTAAGCGATTTTAGTTCATCACTAAGCTGCTGGTACTGTTGTGCATATTTTATGCGGAAATTATTTTCGTAGCTCTTCCTGCTGTTTTCATTCAATTCAAGTTTCTGTTTTTCCAGGTCTCTTTGTTTTCCGTCGTAAATCGGTACATTCAGACTGAGACCTGCACTGTAGCCAACATGCTTATAGAAGTTTAACGGATCGCTGGTCAATATACCTGCATCAGCAAACCAGCTGACCTTTGGATTATACCTGATATCGATTGCCATCTTCTCGTTCTCGATCTTTATGCTGTCAATCTTAAACTGCAAGTATGACGGGGTTCTTTCAACTTCAGGAATCCCTTTGATATCTATTCGGGGCTCAACCAGCTGGTATGAAGATGAGTCATTTATTCCGCAAAGCTGGTTAAGGAACATTAATTCTTTCCTGTACTGATTTTTTAGCTGGTTAACAAGTATCTCCTGAGTCTGGGTTTCCACGAGCAATGAGAGATAATCGGTTTGTTTGCAGATGCCATTTTCTGCAAATTCCCTTACAATTTCATTCTCGCTGTAGTACAATCCGAGGAATCCTGAATTAAACAAGTAATCATCGTAGATTGAAAATGCTGTGAGATATTGAGCAGTTATCAGCCTTACCAGTTCAGTTGTTGAAATCTTTGCAGCATTATCGGCAGATTGTCTCTGAAGGTCAACTGCCTGATATCTGTTTGATAGTTCCCTTTTGTTGAAAATGCTCTGTGATACACCCACTACTGCCATGTAGTTACCGCCATCGGTTATTACTTCATCATACCCGAAGTTCCCATAGACAGGTGAGTATTGCAGGAATGAATTAGCATCAACCCTTGGCATTTTTGCTGCCCTGATCAGAAGACTGTCTGTTATTGCAGCATTGGCCTGGTTCCTGTAGTCGTTCAGTAAGGGACTGTTCTTTAAGCCTTCACCAAGGTAGAAGTCCAGATCGTGTTCCTGTTCCTGTTCCTGGTTATATGCAGCTAGTGTGAGGGAGGAGAGAAGAAGAAAGAGAAATACATTCTTAAGCATATGCAAAATATTACCATGTTTCGGATGATGCAATTTAAGAAAAATAGCTTCAAAAAGTGAAAAACAGTAAAGAAGCAGTATTATTTATCGTTATATTATATATTGACAATCTATACCCCTTTTTTATTCAGCATTATTGATTTTTCTGTTGTATAATCATTTTTATTTTGATGTCCTACAAGATGCATTATTCTTTCGTTGATCGCGTCGAGGATCCAGTCAGGCTGGGGAAAGAAATACTCCTCCATCTCATAAGCCGGGATGATCCAGTTACGGGAGCCGACTACAACGGGGGGTGCATCGAGATGATCAAATGCCAGCTCAGTGATTGTCTGAGCCATTTCTTTAAGGAATGAACCGCGGGATGAAGCATCGCTTGTTAATACAATCCTGCCGGTTTTTTTCACAGAGCGGATCACTGGTTCATAATTGAACGGAACCAGCGAACGTGCATCTATAACCTCTGCTTCAATCCCATATTTTTCGTGTAAATTATCTGCAACTTTAAATGCAGGATATAAAGTTGCCCCTATTGATAATATTGTTATATCGTCTCCTGTCCGTTTAATATCCGGTTCGCCAAAAGGTATTTCGTAATATCCTTCCGGTACTCCATCATTATGGAACATTTCACCGATATCATATATTCTCTGACTTTCAAAGAAAATCACAGGATCTGTTCCCTGCAGCGCTGTGTTCATTAATCCTTTTGCGTCGTAAGGTGTGGCAGGAAAGACGACTTTTAGTCCGGGTATATGAGCTGTCAGTGATGACCAGTCCTGGGAATGCTGGGCTCCGTATTTTGAACCTACCGACACCCTTATTACAACCGGCATTTTTATAATATTACCACTCATTGCCTGCCATTTTGGGAGCTGGTTGAATACCTCGTCACCTGAGCGGCCCAGGAAATCACAATACATGATTTCAGCTATCACCCTTCCTCCGCACATACCATACCCGATGGCTGTTCCTACAATAGCACCTTCGGAAATCGGGGAGTTAAACAGGCGGTGATAGGGCAGGGCTTCTGTCAGACCGCGGTATACTGCAAATGCACCTCCCCAGTCGCGATTTTCCTCGCCCCAGGCAGCAAGGGTCGGATCTTTATAAAAGCGATCAATTATAGCTTCGAATATCCCGTCCCGGAACTGGAATAGCCTTGCTTTGGATACAGGATTCCCGTCCTTGTCCCTGTAATATCTCACCTTGTTCTTAAGGGATATTACCCTTGGGTTCTCGTCAAGTGGAATGACGACTTCAGGAGTGCCGGCTTCCATGCTGTCGGCAGAAACGTCTGAGAACATCATTCTGCCAATGGAATCAGGATCCTTTTGAAGGTCGAGTCTTGGTGATATCTTATCATCTATGCTTAACTTAAGCACCTGTGTCAGCTTTTCCTTTACAGCTGATGCTGTTTCATCCAGTTTTTCCTGCTTCGTGACAGCTGACTGTACAAGTAATTTTCCGAATGAAAGGATTGAGTCTTCCTGCTGCCATGCTTCAATCTCCTCTTTCGATCTGTACGATGAGGCATCAGACGGTGAGTGTCCGCTTATCCTGTAGGTCAGGGTATCCAGTAAGACGGGTCCTTTCTTATCACGTAATATTTGTTTTTTACGTCTGAAGGCATCGATAACTGCCAGGGGATCATACCCGTCGACACGTTCTGCATGCATCATTTCCGGGTTGACACCTGCTCCTACACGGGCAAGGATATCGTAACCCATTGTTTCCCCCATTGTCTGGCCCCCCATCCCGTATAGATTATTCATAAAGTTGAATATCAGCGGCAAGCCTCCTTTGTATTGTCCCTGCCACAAAGTCCGGAACTGGTCCATAGTGGCAAAGCAAATGCCTTCCCATACAGGTCCGCAACCCATTGAGGCATCCCCG
>CAYQBZ010000407.1:0-3378 GCA_964415855.1 uncultured Rikenellaceae bacterium | reverse complement strand
CTTCTCGAGAAGCTTTCTTTTTCTTGTTATGTCACCACCATAGCATTTTGCAGTCACATCTTTCCTGACGGCTTTGACTGTTTCCCTGGCAATTATTTTTGCCCCTATGGCGGCCTGTATTGCAATGTCAAACTGTTGCCTCGGAATAAGCTCCGTCAGTTTAACGCACATCTTCCGTCCAAAATCATACGCATGTCCCCGGTAAATAAGTGTGGACAACGCATCGACCATCTCCCCGTTCAGCAGTATGTCGAGTCTCACAAGATCAGCTTTCTGGTACGAAGTATAGTAATAATCAAAGGAGGCATATCCCTTTGAAATGCTCTTCAGCTTATCGTAAAAATCAAAGACAATCTCTGCCAGTGGCATTTCGAAAGTCAGTTCCACCCTGTCCCTGGTAAGATAGACCTGGTTTTTAAGGATGCCGCGCTTATCGATGCAAAGATTCATTATTGAACCCACATAATCAGATAATGTTATCACCTGGGCAACGATATAGGGTTCTTCAATACGGTCGATATTACCCACAGGCGGCAATCCGGAAGGATTATGAACGTCAATCTCCCCGCCTCTCGTTGTGAAAACCTTAAAGGAGACGTTAGGAACGGTTGTTATAACATCCATATCAAATTCCCTGTCAAGCCTCTCCTGTATTATTTCCATATGAAGCAAGCCCAGGAAGCCGCACCTGAACCCAAAACCCAAAGCGGCCGATGATTCAGGAACGAATGAAAGAGAGGCATCGTTTAACTGCAATTTTTCAATCGACAGGCGAAGGTCCTCATATTCATCCGCGTCAACAGGATATATACCTGCAAAAACCATAGGCTTAACCTCTTCAAACCCTGAAATGGCCCTGTTGCAAGGGTCTTTCACATGTGTAATGGTATCTCCTACCCTTACCTCTGCCGATATCTTGATACCTGAGATTATATAACCAACATCTCCTGCTCCCATTTTTTCCCGGGGTGTCTGTTTAAGCTTCAGAACACCGATCTCTTCTGCATTATATTCATGGCCTGTACTCAGGAACTTCACCCTTTCACCTTTTCTGATCGTACCATTCACAATTTTGCAATAGGCAATTATACCTCTGAATGAATTAAAAATGGAATCAAAGACAAGCATCTGAAGTGGAGCATCGTAGGATCCCCCCGGAGGAGGAATCCTGTTAATTATATCATTCAGGATACGATCAATACCTGATCCTGTCTTGGCGCTTGCTTCAATGATATCTTCCGGCTTACAGCCTACCAGATCCACTATCTGGTCCCTAACCTCCTCAGGCATAGCGCTGGCCATATCCATTTTATTCATCACAGGTATTATTTCAAGGTTATGATCGATTGCCATGTACAGGTTTGATATAGTCTGGTCCTGGATCCCCTGTGTAGCATCAATAACCAGTAAAGCACCTTCACATGCCGCAATTGAACGGGATACCTCATACGAAAAATCCACATGTCCCGGAGTATCAATAAGATTCAGGAAGTACTTTTTGCCTTCACGAACATGTTCCATCTGTATTGCATGACTCTTTATTGTTATTCCCCTCTCCCTCTCAAGTTCCATATCGTCGAGTACCTGTGCCTGGTATTCTCTCTGTGATATAGTATTGGTTTTTTCCAGCAACCTGTCGGCCAGTGTACTTTTACCATGGTCAATATGAGCTATTATACAAAAGTTCCGGATATTGTCCATCTGAGATGCTTGCGTTAATCAGGTGCAAATATATAAAATTGTATAAATAAGCAGGGACATGCCGTGGCATGTCCCTGCGTTTGAATTTATCAAGATTTCAAGATGATATTACATCATTCCCGGCATACCGCCGCCCATGCCCTGAGGAGGACCGGCAGGATGCTCTTCTTTCTCTTCTACTACAACAGCTTCTGTTGTAAGGAACATCCCTGCTACTGAAGCAGCATTCTCAAGTGCCACTCTTGCCACCTTGGCAGGATCAATTACACCGGAAGTAAACAGCTTTTCATATTTATCTTTCTGTGCATTGTACCCGTAATCGGTTTTTCCGGCTTTAACATTCTGTGCAACTACTGCGCCCTCTTTACCGGCATTAATTGCTATCTGCCTAAGAGGTTCTTCTATTGCACGCTTGACAATCTCAATCCCTGTTGTCTGATCCTCGTTTTCACCCTTAAGGTTTTTAAGACCATCTATTGCACGGATATAGGCAACACCTCCACCTGGTACAATACCTTCTTCAATTGCAGCCCTTGTTGCATGCAGGGAATCATCAACCCTGTCTTTCTTTTCTTTCATTTCAACTTCGGAGGCTGCACCAATATACAGAACGGCAACACCGCCAGCAAGCTTTGCAAGACGTTCCTGAAGCTTTTCCTTATCATAATCTGAAGTTGTGGTTGTCATCTGCTGCCTTATCTGAGCAACGCGAGCTTTGATCATATCCTTGTCACCGGAACCATTAACAATAGTGGTATTCTCCTTATTAACGGTAATTTTTTCTGCATTACCCAGCATGTCGAGTGTTGCATGTTCAAGTTTTAATCCTTTCTCTTCCGAGATCACCGTTCCTCCGGTAAGAATTGCGATATCCTCAAGCATCTCTTTTCTCCTGTCGCCAAATCCCGGGGCTTTAACAGCACAAACCTTCAGGGAACCACGTAAACGGTTTACAACGAGCGTTGCAAGAGCTTCTCCTTCAACATCTTCAGCAATTATTAACAACGGACGTCCGTTCTGGGCGGTAGACTCAAGAACCGGAAGCATGTCCTTCATTGTCGAGACCTTCTTATCATAAATAAGAATATAAGGATTTTCAAGATCTGCTTCCATCTTCTCAGCGTCAGTTACAAAATAGGCAGAGATATACCCACGGTCAAACTGCATACCTTCAACTACTTCAACTGATGTTGAGGTACCTTTCGATTCTTCAACCGTAATAACGCCCTCTTTGTGAACCTTACTCATGGCTTCTGCGATGAGTTTTCCAATCTCCTCATCATCATTTGCTGAAATTCTGGCCACCTGCTCAATTTTGTTGAGGTCGTCGCCAATAACCTTAGCCTGTGAAGCAAGATGCTCAACAACTTTTTCAACGGCTTTGTCAATACCTCTTTTAATATCCATAGGATTTGCCCCGGCAGTAATATTCTTCAGTCCTACGTTAATGATTGACTGTGCCAGAACTGTTGCTGTTGTAGTACCATCACCGGCAATCTCACCTGTTTTGGAAGCTACTTCCTTAACCATCTGTGCCCCCATGTTCCTGTAAGGATCGGAGAGCTCGATATCCTTGGCAACGGTAACACCGTCTTTGGTTATCTGCGGAGCACCAAATTTCTTTTCCAGTACAACATGACGTCCCTTGGGACCAAGTGTCACTTTCACAGCATCTGC
>CAYQBZ010000406.1:0-3412 GCA_964415855.1 uncultured Rikenellaceae bacterium | reverse complement strand
GCAAAATAACATACTTTCCATTCAGATACCAATATATGCTCAAAATTAGTTATTTTTGCAAGTCGGAAAAGGGGAGGTATCTGAGGGATAAAATATTGATTTTAAATTAATAACAATGATTAAGAAACGGAATAAGAAACTTTTTATTATTGACACAAATGTCCTGCTTCATGATTATAAATGCATATACAACTTCGAAGAAAATGATATAATTATTCCCATTGTTGTTCTTGAGGAGCTTGATAAATTCAAAAGGGGAAACGACCTGATAAATTTCCATGCCAGGGAATTTACAAGGGAACTTGACAAGTTATCGGGAGACATGCTGCTTACAGCCAATATACCGCTTGGAGACAACCTTGGAAATATGCATATTGAGACCGGCAGGGATTTTTCTGAAAAGGTCAGTCAGTCGTTCCCTGAGAGAACGGCTGACCACAGGATACTTGCTATTGCCGACTATGTGTGCATGTCCAATAAGGATAAAACTGTCGTTCTTATAACAAAAGATATAAACCTGCGAATGAAAGCCAAATCGCTTGGCATCAAGGCTCAGGATTATGAGAATGACAAGGTTGCTAATATTGACGAGCTCTATAAGGGAATAAGAGTCCTTGAAGGTGTTAATCATGATCTCATAAGCAAACTTTATGAACTTCCGGAGGGAGTACATGCAGATGAATTCAGTCTCGACGCGAATCTTACCGGACACCAGTTTTTTATCTTAAAGAATAACGGGGCAAGTGCACTGGCACATTATAATCCCGTTAACAAAATGCTCAACAGGGTAATTAAACAGTCAACATACGGTATCGATCCACGTAATGCCGAACAGACATTCGCTGTAGAAGCTCTTTCAAATCCCGATATCCAGCTGGTCTCATTAACGGGTAAAGCCGGGACTGGTAAAACCCTTCTGGCTCTTGCTGCTGCCCTTCAACAGCATAAAAGATACAAGCAGATCTTTCTTGCAAGGCCGATTGTACCTCTTGCAAACCGCGATCTGGGATTTCTGCCAGGGGATGTAAAGGAGAAGATGGACCCTTATATGCAGCCTCTGTATGATAATCTCACAGTTATTAAGCATAAATTCAGTCACCAGAGTCCTGAATTCCTGCGCATTAATGATATGATGAAAGAAGAGAAGCTTGTTATAACACCGCTTGCATATATTAGAGGAAGAAGTCTCTCAAGTATCTTCTTCATTGTTGATGAGGCACAGAACCTTACTCCGCACGAGATAAAGACTATTATTACAAGGGCCGGTGAAGGTACTAAAATGGTCTTTACAGGAGATATTGAACAGATCGATTCCCCTTATCTCGATACAGCCTCAAATGGATTAAGCTATCTTTCTGACAAGATGAAGGATCAGGATATCTTTGCACATGTTAACCTTATAAAAGGTGAACGCAGCTTTCTGGCGGAGCTGGCCAGTAAATTATTATAAGTTGAAAGTAATAATTCAAACCAATATTCCCCATAATGAAAACAAGAACAATCAGATTAATTACGTTGCTAATTATTAGCCTGCTACTTATTCCGGGCTTGCTAAAATCACAGTCAAAGCCCGCTGCAAAGAATGAAACCATCCAGCTATTCAATGGAAAAGACCTTAAGAACTGGGACTTTAATCTCAGGGATAATTCTGTTGATCCGGCTACTGTATTTATGGTTAAAAACGGCGTAATAAATATATCAGGGAATCCCTTCGGATACATGAGGACCAGGGAAACCTATTCAGATTATAAACTTCATGCCGAATGGCGCTGGCCGCAGGAAGCAACCAACAGCGGGGTTTTTATCCATGGCCAGTTGCCTGATGCAATTTGGCTGAAATGTATAGAATGCCAGCTTAAAGCAGGTAGTGCAGGCGATTTTGTATGTATGAGCGGTGCCGATATGAAGGAACATACCAATAAAGCTGTCTCATCCATAAAAAAAATGACTGAGTCATCAGAAAAGCCTGTTAGTGAATGGAATACAATGGAGGTTGTTTGCAACGGTAACACTATAGAAGTATACATCAACGGAATTCTGCAGAACAAAGGCACAGATATGAACATCAGTTCCGGTCATATCTGCCTTCAGAGCGAAGGGAAAGATATTGAATTCAGGAACGTATACCTCACGAAGCTTAAATAACCAGGGGATAAATACTTTTTGCCAGTATTACTTGCTCAATCCGGTGTTGTCTGCCAGCTTACTGCCCGCGTGCAACATCCGGTATTATACTCCGTGGAATAAATGATGGATACAAGAAAGACTAAAGTAGCATTCCACACACTAGGCTGCAAGTTGAACTATGCAGAAACGTCAACGATCTCCAGGTCATTTCCCGAGGAGAGGTTTGAGAAGGTTCCTGCAAGTTCCAAAGCAGATATATACGTTATAAATACCTGTTCTGTAACTGATTCGGCTGATAAGAAATGCAGACAGGCAATTAAAAAATTCATAAATCTATCCCCTGAGGCCTATATAGCAGTAGTCGGGTGCTATGCACAACTAAGACCACAGGAGATATCTTCAATCCCCGGAGTTGATCTTGTACTAGGTACAAACGAGAAATTCAATATACCTTATTATATCTCGCATTCTGAACAGAAATCCAGGGCGGAAATTCATTCATGTGATCTTTCCTCTTCTGATAATTTCAATTCATCTTACTCGCTGGGTGACAGGACCAGGTCCTTTCTTAAGGTACAGGACGGATGCGACTATGGATGTTCTTATTGTACCATACCGCTTGCCCGTGGACATAGCAGGAACCAGGGTATATCTGCAATAGTTGCCGATGCTGAAAAAATTGCGGAAAGAGGAGTAAAAGAGATCGTACTGACAGGAGTAAATATAGGAGATTTCGGAAAGTCTACCGGAGAAACTTTTACCTCCCTTGTTAAAGAGCTCACAAAGGTACCGGGCATTGAACGATACAGGATCTCTTCAATTGAGCCAAACCTGCTGACCAACGAACTTATTGAAATAGCCGTTACTGATGATAAGGTCCTGCCTCATTTCCATATACCGCTTCAGAGCGGGAGCAACAAGATCCTCGGATTGATGAGAAGAAGGTACAGAAGGGATGTCTTTGCCGACAGAGTTAAGACAATCCGGGAAAAACTTCCTTATGCAGGAATAGGTGCGGATGTAATTGTTGGATTTCCGGGAGAATCAGTCTCCGACTTTGAGGACACATATTCATTCCTTGAAGAAATGCCTCTCTCCTACCTTCATGTATTCACCTTTTCAGGAAGACCGGGTACTGCAGCCGAACTTCTCCCCGGCAGCGTACCTGAAAAGGAAAAGGAAGCAAGAAGCAGGAGCCTGATCGCTCTTTCGGAGAAAATGCACCTGGAATTTGTGAAGAGGAACCTCGGCCAGATTACAAATGTTTTGTTTGAAAGGACACGCA
>CAYQBZ010000405.1:0-3418 GCA_964415855.1 uncultured Rikenellaceae bacterium | reverse complement strand
TCAAGTAAATTGTTGCGCTTACCCTCTTGATCTTCCGTTTTCTCAGATGCGAGTCAGACTCGAAACCGAATCCCTGTATTATCTGGTCCTCGCTGGTTATTTTAACAAACCTGTCAGTATATATAAGATCTTTATCCTGGTCCCAGTACAATATTTCCGTTTCAAGCATATCCTTGTTTTCATTGATAACCACTACACTATCCCTTAGTTCCCATATCTTATCCGAATCGGTGTATTTTGCATATTTCGCCGATACGGAACCAACAGGTTCTTTCTGCCCGTCATGAAAAATTACTTCAATACCCCTCCTGAACTCAGAATATGGAGAATCAGTATTGTCGTATTGCTCCATAAGAGGTGCATACATAACGACTTGTAATTTTCCGGAATCGAGGTATTTGGAATTACCGTAGGAAACAGTTACTGAAGGTAAGGACAGAAGATCGGATTTTGGTACCGTATTGACTTTCTTCTCACATGACGCGATTAATCCTGCTGCTGCTACAAGAAGAATTGTCAGTGAAATAGTCCGTAATCTGTCTGAAAGAAGTATCATAAACTGTTACCTGAATACTAATCATACTTTTTCTTGACGAACCAGAAATCATAAATGTTCAGACTTACTCCCATGAGGTAGAAATTTTCATCATGGAGGCTGTTAAGATTTGAACCGGTTTTCCTGGTGAAATCAAAAAACAGGTTGGTCTTTGACCTGGAACGACTCATTGGCAAACCGAGACCAAAGCTCGCACCATATTCCTTTACCTGTTCCCCGTTTATTATCAGGTAATTGTCGCCGAAATGACCTCCAATCCTGTATTCAAGCCTTCGAAGCAGGCTATAATTGGAGTACTTGTCAGGGATGAATTCTGCTCCGAAAAGAAAAGTTTTTGTATCGGCTGCATATCCCTCCGCTCCCGGTATATCCGAATCAGACCATTTTGTTGTTATGAAATCCATGCTGGCAGTGAATTTATCGGTCTTCACGAGTGATATCCCAATACTCAGTGTTCCCGGGATGAAGGCCTTTGAAGTCTCGTTGGTAACATAGGAAATCGTATCTCTGGATCCATAAGCAGTATAGGTAAAGGAAATATGCTCATAATCGGTCTTATAATGATGACCTGAACTCAACGAGACGCCCGCATTAAAATAATAATCGTTCTTCAGAGGCTTTGTGTACTGGATCCCGTAGTCAAAACTTATTCCGTTCAGCCTCAGGTTCTCAGTACTGTTATTATTAAAGACATTATAGTAATCGGCAAAGTCAAACTGGTTGGTTCTTTTTACCTGTCCGAAAAGAACTCCCATGTTAATACCTGCTGAGATATTTTCCGTAAGACTGATACCGGAACCGAGGAAAAGCCTTGTAAACCCTCCTTCGCCTGCATGATATGCCGAGTATTCACCTGTTACGGGATCATAGTCAGGATCACCTTCAAGTACGTCTTTGGACATCCTGTAATAGCCATTGCTTAACGGAATAATACCTGCCGCAAATCCAATACCTTTTGCCAGCGGGAAACCAAGCAGCAAATGATCGAAATTCATATCGTCGGAAGAAAAGCTCGAGGTCCCGTCCGACAAGTAATTCATTCCATAGTCTAAACCAAAATCAAAAATGAAAGAGTTGGTATCGAGGCTGCTGTACGAAGCCGGATTTGAGAAAAGTATATTACTGTTGTCCCGGAAGGATGTTCCTGTACCTCCCATCCCCAGGCTCCTGAACGATCCGGCAGGCTCCATTGTTCCCAGGATAAATCTGGAATAGGGAGAATTTATGAGTTTCTGAGCCGTGGCGGGCAAAGAAAATACCAGCAGGGAAACTAAAATAATTATTGATGGCCTATTTTGCATTGTATTCTAAAATATAATTTAATCCATCCAGCACTATATCAGGCATATATATGCATTTATGATCAATTTTCTCTTTAAGATATCCACTGTCTCCGCCTGAAAGAATAATTTTACTATCAGAGTGCCTTTTTTGAAACGTGCGAATATACTCATTTATTTCATATATCACTCCTGTAATAATACCTGCTGCGATAGCTTCTACAGTGTTTCGTCCCGGAGAGGTGTATTTATCCGGCAAAGTAACCAGGGGTAATTTGCCTGTGAACTGTTTCAGTGCCTTCGATCTCATCGTTAAGCCTGGCGATATGTTACCCCCTTTATAGATACCTTCCTGCAGAAAATCGTATGTGATCGCACTACCTGTATCGATAACAAGTATTTCAGCTTCAGGATAAAGACTGTATGCACCTGCCACAGCAGCAATTCTGTCGGTGCCAAGTGTCTCCGGAGTTTCATATTCAATACTAAACGGCAGTTCAGATCTGTGTGAGAGTACATGAACAAATTTAATATTGCTGAACATTATATCAGAAATGAACGGGGGCAAAGTCTTAACAGAAGAGATTATTGCTTTCTTCACCTTATAACCTGATAACTTTTTCTCCAGCCGGGCACAGTCTGATTCACTTAAGCGTGCAGAGGATACCTGTTCCTTCCCCTTGTAAATTGCTATCTTGGTACTTGAATTTCCAATGTCAACTACTAGGTTCATAGTGTAAAATATAGTACAAAGGTATGAAAAAGTGCCTGGAGTGCCTTAAGTAATTTACAAACAAACTCTAAGTACTCCAGGCACTTTTTACACCTTGCTCATATATCTCATTTAGTATCTGTATTGCCCGCTTAACTGATCTGACATCCGAAACAGTCAGGCTTAGCTTCGTCTCCTTCTGCTTCATGCTCATCTGCCTTTGTCGCGTGTTGACATAGTTCATTATTGAGACAAAAACCTGGCTCCTGTAAAACTGTGAATTCTGATCAGATACGAAACTGGCAATCATTAGACCGTTCTTCAGAAATATTTTCTCGATACCGATCTTAACAGCAATCCACTTTATTCTTACAATATCCAGCAGGGCTTCTGCAGAAGGAGGGAGCTTCCCAAACCTGTCGGTCAACCTGTTTTCAAACATTTTAAGGGCTTCTTCTGTTCCGGTTTCGTTCAGCTCCTTATATAGCCTGATCCTCTCAGAGATATTTGATATGTATTCATCGGGAAACATAATTTCAAGATCTGTATCTATCATGAAATCTGATACATATGACTTCTGGTATACTGTGTCCCCGGCATCTTTAACGCTAATTTCACCGGTGTGGGGCTCTCCTGCCCCAGAAGCTTTAAGTTCGCTGAGAGCTTCATTCAGTATCCTCTGGTATGTTTCAAAACCAACATCGGCAATAAACCCACTCTGTTCGCCTCCGAGAAGGTTTCCTGAGCCCCTGATATCAAGATCCTGCATGGCTATATTAAAGCCGCTTCCGAGCTCTGAAAATTCTTCAATGGCCTTAAGCCTTCGCCGGGCTTCATGTGTGAGGGTGCTAAGGGCTGGTGTAAGGAGGT
>CAYQBZ010000404.1:0-3421 GCA_964415855.1 uncultured Rikenellaceae bacterium | reverse complement strand
AATGCACTTTACCTAAGACATCCTTCAGGTTACTCAACAGTATATGGCCATCTGGACAGATTTACTCCTGAGATTGAAGCATATGTAAAAACACAACAGTACGCGAAAGAAAGCTTCCTGATAACATTATTTCCTCCAAAAGAGATGTTCCGGGTTACCAGGGGACAGCTAATTGCTTATTCAGGAAATTCCGGAGGATCAACAGGACCACATCTTCATTATGAAATAAGAAAATCTGCTACTGAGATCCCTGTAAATCCTTTACTGTTTGACCTTGGCCCGGATGATAATATTAAACCTGTTATCGAACAACTCTTTGTTTATCCGATTAACAGGAATGCAATGATAAATGATAAGAACCAGCTGAAAAAAATAGTGGTCTCAGGAACAAACGGAAACTTTAGAATAGCTGGCAATAATATTACTATCAGCGGAATGGCCGGATTCGGTATCAAATCATTCGACAGACTGAACGGAAGTACAAACAGGTGTGCCGTCTATTCAATAGAACTGCATATTGACAGCACAGTCATATTCAAATATGTTATGGACGGCTTTTCATTTGATGAATCAAGGTATATCAACAGCCATATTGACTATGAAACGTACATGAAAGATAACATCTATATTGAAAGGACATTCATGCTGCCAAACGACAGGCTCAGCGTATATAAGGATATAACCAAACGGGGAATTTTCAATTTCAATGACGACAGGTACTATGATGTTGAAATAGTTGTAAGTGACGCAAACAATAACAAGTCGGTGCTGGCATTTAAAGTAAAAGGGGAAACACCAAAGCACGGGGCAGCTTCCAACAGGCCTGACACCAGCCTGATAATGATGCCATATAACAGGAGTAACCAGTTTGCTTCCGATGGAATAAAAGTGTCAATACCCGCCGGAGCTCTCTATGATACATTATACTTTACATATAAGAAGCAGCCAGGGACCGGTGGCATGCTTTCTGATCTTTATAGTGTACATAATAAATATACACCTGTTCAAAAAGCCTATACACTTGCTATCAGACCAAACAAGGTACCGTCCGGGAGAGAGTCCAAAATGCTGATTATCCAGGCTGTGGATGATCAAAGAAATAATGCCGTATCCAGTACATGGGAAAACGGCTCAGTCAAGGCTGATGTAATGTCGTTCGGCAACTTTTATGTTGGAATAGATACTATTGCACCGGAGATTACATCATCCGGACTTGTTGACGGAGCAAACCTGTCAGGCAGGAAAGACATAAGAATAAAGATCTCTGATGATCTGTCAGGTATAAAATCATATGAACCTTCAATTGACGGGAAATGGGCTCTGTTTGATTATGATCAGAAGAACAACCTGATTATTTACAAATTTGACGAGAAAAGGATTATCCGGGGCACCGTACATAACCTGAGACTGAAAGTTACTGATAATAAGGATAACACAAGCAGCTTCAACTGTAATTTCACGTGGTAGCTGATTTCGGTACGATACCCGGACCAATTGGAATAGGAAACTCCACGAAAAATGACTATCTTTGTTGCATGCAAGATAAAAAACAACCAATTTTCAAGACACCTGACATAACCATGATGCAGGAAGTGGTAATTAACCACAGGACAAAAATCTATATCGCGCTGGATGCCGATCCGGAAGAAGCAAGGAACCGTTACCTTGAAAGACAGAATACAAAAGGAAGAATAGTGATACCCGCAAAAAAATCCATGACTTCCTGAATATTCTGAGGGTTCTGCTAAGTCTTATGCTACTAATATATCTTCGAAGGATATAATCCCTTCCGGATCATATTATTTATGCTCTCAACCACGAAGGGTCTATCTTCACGATAAGTTACTCCGAACCATCTTTCGTTGGTCATCAGGATTTTGATTGTTATTTCTCCATTCTTCACGAATTTATCAACAGAGGTAGGTATATCAAGCTCTGATTTCAGCTCCATCCCGCTCTTGTTTATAAAGTTCCTGAATTCGTCTCCGAGAAAGCTGAAACAGGATGGTTTGAAACCCCAAAGGTTCATTGACACAATCTCATCACCGGAATACTTTTCGAAACTTCCGTCAGGAAGCGGAGCCCTGGCTCCATCAGCAGTCTTCTCAATCTGCCGCGTTTCAACAATATTACTCAGAAAACCTCTCTCATCTGCCCTGCAAACACCGCGGTTCACATGGCCATGATCGGATAAAGTATTACCCATTTTATAGCCCACAATACAGTAACAATTTGGATCTTTGTCATTTACGAGAAAATCATAAAGTATCCTGAATGATTCAACACCATAATAATCGTCGGCATTAATTACACCGAAAGGTTCACTGATATTATCTTTCGTCACCAGAATGGCATGGCTGGTACCCCATGGCTTCTGCCTTTCAGGATTTACTCCTACACCTTCAGGAAGATTGGTTATCTCCTGAAATACATATTCAACATCAATTTTACCTTTAAGCCTCTTCACAAAACGCTCATTCACCTGTTCTTCAATATCACGTCTTATGACAAAGACTATTTTCCCGAATCCGGCCCGCACAGCATCATATATTGAATAATCAATTATTGTCTCGCCCGATGGTCCTACTTCATCAAGTTGTTTATTTCCACCATAACGGGTTCCCATCCCTGCTGCCAGAACTAAAAGAGTTGGTTTAATCATAATCGCTGAGTTTTGAGTTACAATTATACAGAAAAAATTGTATTTTTATAATAATCTTCAAAAAACTGCTGTGGATTTTCTGCTTGAGATATGCGTTGACAATGTTGATTCTGCTATTGAAGTTCAGCTTGCAGGTGCCGACAGGGTGGAGCTATGCGGCAATCTGACCGAAGGAGGGATAACTCCTGGTTATGGTACTCTTGTCTCAGCAAGGGATAACCTGACAATAGGTTTGAATGTAATTATCAGGCCAAGAGGCGGAGATTTTCTCTACACCGACCTTGAATATGATATTATGAGGAGGGACATTGAAATATGCGGTGAGACGGGCGTCGATGGCATTGTACTTGGGATACTGCGACCTGACGGTACAATTGATATTGAACGTACGACCAGGCTGGTTGAATTTGCGCATCCGATGAAAGTAACCTTTCACAGGGCGTTTGACCTCTGCTCGAATCCCATCAGAGGACTGGAAGATGTAATTTCAACTGGCGCAGCAAGGCTTCTGACATCAGGCCAAAAAAGGAGTGCAGCAGAAGGCACTGATCTTATTAATCAACTGGTATCAAAGGCAGGAGACAGAATTATCATAATGCCTGGCAGCGGGATCAACGATCTAAATATTTCAAGGATAGCTAAAGTTACAGGTGCAAAAGAATTCCACATGTCCGCAAGAAAAGCAACTGACAGCGAAATGACATTCAGAAGATTTACGGTAGCAATGAGAAATGGACATGAAATCTCTGAGTATTCCAG
>CAYQBZ010000403.1:0-3444 GCA_964415855.1 uncultured Rikenellaceae bacterium | reverse complement strand
TTAATTTCCTTTACTTGTAGATCTCAAGTTATAGAAAGAATAGAAATCATGTTTGTTGATATTGATATTGAGACTCCATTTAGAATTAGGTGTGACGGATTTGAGCAGTTTTTTGGAACCAAAATAGATAATATTTCAGTACAAGATCCTAAATTAATCGAAAGTTTCATGAATGAGTAACTAGTGTATTGTTTTAAGAAGTTATTTTCTGCATAGTGATTTCTAAGGTAAATTTGGAAAAATATGTTGTAATATCACAACACAAGAAAAACAGAACCCTACTGGGATTTTGTCATTTTTAATGCAGCAAAATTTTTTAGTTTGATTTTTTGAATCAGAGCATCAAGAACAAAGAGAACATGCCTCTTCTCTGTTGGACCTATCTTCTGGATATCAATTAATCTCTTTCGCAGGGTTATTTCTAAGATAGAATTGAAAAAATCTGTTGCAATATTGCAGCTCAGATAATATAGAATCCTGGGGGACCGGGGTTTTTGTTATGGAATAAGCTGAATAAGTTCCAAGATTTCTTTGTTGGTTAGGTTTGCAATATCTGATTTATCGTAAATGGATATCAGATAAACGGTATCGTGCTTAAAAACCACGTGAGTAATAACACGTGCGCCTCCGGATTTGCCTTTTCCTTTACTGGAAATAGCAAGCCGTATTTTATAACAGTTATGTCCAATTGAAGTTCCTCTATCCGGCACTTCCTTTAGTACCTTAATTAGTTCTTGAATTTCCCTTTTAAGTGAAGGATATTTTTTTACCAGACGTTTGGTTTGCCGTTCAAAAACAGATATGGATTTAACATTAAAGCTCATTAATGAAATCTTCTGCGTCACGAGCTTGTTCTTTGCCTTCCAATATCAGCTTCATCTCTTCAACAGCTTCCGCCAATTCTGTCATAAAAATCTTTTTGTTCCTCAAACGATCAAGTTCAACAAGGTCCTTTTGTATCTGTTCCCAGTCTTTCAAAGGAAGTTGTACAGCACTTTTTCGTCCTTTTTTATCAGTAATATATTGTAGATTCATAGTGCTAAATATTATTCAAAGTATGTAAGCCTGCCTGACACCAGATGTTCAACGCATTACACCTATATAATTATATCTTTAATAATAAATACAAATGTAGTAAATAGTTATTTGTAAAACAGAAAGTATCTTCCACCTGAAAGAAAAAAAATTATCCATCTTGAATGATGCATTTTCATTAACTAACTACATTCTTCTATCAAAAGAAATCAGGAAGACATTTTAAGGATAATGAAGTAAAACTGTACAAAAAATCACTACTTTCACCTATATATGAATATTTTAAGATGATTTTAAATCCTTTAAATAGTACTAAAAACACATTAAAAAGCTCTTCTAATTCAGCTAAGAGGCTGTATTTCAGTTCTGAAATAGATGATTGGTATGATTATGGAGCAAGGTTCTATGATCCGCATTTAGGAAGATGGATACATATTTAATTATATTTAGGCTAAAATAATACTGAGAGTAATGGATCCCGGCATAAGATATATAAATAACAAAGCTATTATTGCCGGATTGGTTTATTGTTTTACCATCAGAAGATAATTCCTGGTGAGTGTCTTCGGTAATGTTAAATTCTGATAACTTATTCATATGAAAACGAAGCTATACAGGTACTTATTAATCCTTTCAGCCTTATTATTAACGATTTATCTGATCTCCTACCTGACAGGAATTATAACAGATTCAGGCCTTCTGTTAATTGCAGCATTCGTTGCCCTTGCGATAGGAGTAAGAGGATTTGAGAAGACAAAAGGATTTTCTTATACCATATGGATCTTTACCGCTGTTACCGCGTCATTGTTTTATCCCCGGCTTTTTATATCGGTAGGAGACTTCCAGCTTAAGACGTTGATTGTACCTCTTTTGCAGATCATCATGTTCGGTATGGGATCGCAGATGAGTTTCAATGATTTTACTGGTGTGATCAGGATGCCGAAAGGAGTTATCGTGGGAGTCTCTCTGCAATTCCTGGTTATGCCACTTGTAGGCTTCAGCATAGCACGTATCTTCAGCTTTCCTCCCGAAATAGCAGCAGGTATAATATTAATAGGTTGTGTGCCCAGTGGACTGGCCTCCAATGTCATGTCGTTCCTGGCAAGGGCCAATCTTGCTCTCGCTGTAACTATCGGGGCTATTTCAACCCTTCTTTCTCCTCTTGTAACTCCCCTGCTGATGAAATGGCTGGGAGGACAGTTTATTGCTGTGAATTTCTGGAGCATGATGCTCGACATCCTTAACATGATTATACTTCCGATAGTTGCCGGATTTATTTTCAACCTTTTCTCAAAGGGCAGGGAGAGCAGACGGGCAAAAACAATTCAGCTACTCTCATACATGATTATCATACTCCTTACAAACATTATTTACCTGGAATCTAAGGATGTCAGTTTCCCGATGTTCATATTGCAGTTTATCAAGTCGTTAGGCTGGTTCTTCTTCCTGCCAATGTTCGGAGCGATGATACTGTCACATTACCTGCGTGGCGACAACAATTATATGGAAAAGATCCTGTCAATGATCTCGATGGCAGGGATTGCCGTCATCGTTACAGTTATTACCGCCTCAGGACGTGACAGTCTCCTTGAAGTTGGAGCACTCCTTTTAATAACAAGTATTTTACATAACCTTACCGGATATACGCTGGGATACTGGTTATCGTGGCTTATAGGGATGCCGGAAAAGGACCGGAGGACCATTGCCTTTGAGGTGGGGATGCAAAACGGCGGACTGGCATCAGGTCTGGCATTACAGATGGGCAAAATAGCGACGGTTGGCTTGGCGCCTGCTATCTTTGGTCCGCTGATGAACGTAACGGGCTCGGTACTGGCTAATTTCTGGCGAGGGAAACCGGTTAAGGAGGGAACAGATGCTCACGATGATGAGGTCAGCAGCTAATCCTTTCAGATGAAGGCTAAGCCTGGTTCCTTTCTTTTGCTACCGATTCAGCAAGTCCTCGGATATAGCCTGTTGCATATAAAGTGCCCAGCGTAGTATATCCTCCTCTCATCTTTGGATCTTCGATTTCTGTCGACATTACCGGTACGTGATCGGGTCTCAGGGGACCTTCAAAACCAATATCGTAATAGGCCTTCAATGCTTCGTACATATCAATCTGTCCTTCATCGTGAAATGTTTCCACAAATTTCGTGCTGGGAACCATTCCACTAAGGTCCTGTACGTTCCTGAAATGAACAAAGCTTATCACATCCTTCCCCCATCTTCTTACAAGTGACGGTATATCTGCGCCCATCAGGGAGAAATTTCCCTGGCACATCGTTACTCCATTATACCTGCTAGGATAAATGGAAAGCAGCCTGTCGAAGTTCTCTACAGAATTCATAATTCGCGAAATACCCTGGATGCTGTCTACCGGCGGATCGTCGGGGTGCATGGAAAGGTAAA
>CAYQBZ010000402.1:0-3444 GCA_964415855.1 uncultured Rikenellaceae bacterium | reverse complement strand
GCTTCCTCCTGGTCCATATGACCTGATAATGCAACTCCGTGTTCTTCACACCATCTTGCTATTTGCCCGATAAAATTCTCTGTATACAGTTCTGTCCTGTATCCAAACAGGGCATTTCGTGCAGCAGCTGTTTCTTCACCAATATCGTACCACAGAGCCGGATAATACTTCATAGGAGAATAGCCGTATTTCTTTTCAAAACCTTCATTAAATCCTGGTGTCCATAAGCGTCCGCTAACATTGTTATGCATTGAGGGCTCATCGAAAAATATCTGTTTAATCATGGTTCCAAAATACTCTTTCAGATTGTCATAGTATTTGTTATACATTACATCGATAAGCCCGGCAACAGCTTTTTCTGAAAGATAATCACAAATACCACGTCTGCGGGATGAGTCTAAATAGAACAACATTACTTTCCACTGGCCTTCGGGGACATTTACTTTGAAATTAAAGCCATTACGGGTTATCTTGTCACTAATATCAATACATGCGTGTGTTTCCAGGTTCATCATAGTTGTGCCAATATATATGGAATTACTTTCCGGCATTGTAAGTTCAACTCCAGCGGATCCCACAACATCTTTCTCGATCTTTTCAAGACTTTTTTCGACATCTTCAGGGTGGGCTTCATAAAAAAGCCCTCCGGCCATACCTGTAGGAAACTGTAATTCATCATAAAGTATATCCATTGGTAATCCATTCCTTAGACCTTCTTCGATTGTTACTTTATAGAGCCTGAAGAATTCATCATCCAGATAAGTTGCATTGGGTTTTGTATTGGCACCCTCACCTCCTTGTGACATTCTGCCTCTGTCAGGTGTAATCATGTATCCTCCGTATGCATCGCTCTCAACAGCTCTCCGGACCATACTTATGACAGCTTCATCCGTAAGATTTGCCAACTGGAAAGTGAACCATGCATGGCCCATATATTGCTTTTCCGGCACTTTGAAGCTATCATAATTAATGTCATTTTCGTAAACACCAATTTTAAATTCCTGGTTTGAATTGTCTGCACTTTGTGCTGAAATAATGGTTGGTAAATTAAAACCCGCAACGGCACATAAAAGAAATAAGAGTTTGTTCAAATAATTCATTTTTAGCAATCTTATATTAAAAAAGTTAACTAGATTTATCAGGTTCCAGGTGTATGATCCCAGATTACACCAATGGACTGCTTTTTCAAATATAAGAATAATGTTATTTTTGAATCTTGTTTTTTCCATGAAAAGCTCAACAGTTATTTATAATAAAGAAATAAACCAGGTTTGAGGAGGGATTTAAGGCCAAAAAGAATGCCTTAGGCAAAGGATTTTTAATCGGGCAACCAGATAATTATTTAGTCAAATCAGCTTTAATCGGATAGATATAATGATGATTTCAGTTGTAAACTGTTAATTTTTATTTTGATAATTGTAAATATTTAGGAGGTAACATTATGTTATTAAAAAAAGTCTTTCTGATACCTGTAATTATGGCGTCTCTTAACATAGTTGATGCACAAATTCCGGATCAGCCCGATGCAAATATTGCAGGCATCCCGGTCAACTACACGGAGTCAAAGGTGGGACCTCTCAACCTGCCCGATGTGCTTACAACATTTGACGGTAAGCTGGTAACTGATGCCAAAACATGGAATGAAGTCCGTCGCCCGGAACTGCTGAAATACATCGAAACTGAGTATTACGGTTGTATTCCTGAAACAGCTCCTAAAGTCACCTGGGAGGTTGTCAGCACTGACCCTGATGCTTTTGGAGGCAAAGCAATAATGAAGAAACTGGCTGGACATATGGGTAGCCCTGACGGGCCGGCGATTGATGTAACTCTCTATACTCCGGCCGATGCCAGGCGACCGGTCCCGGTATTGACAAACCTCAGCTTCAACTTTGGTGGCAACATGGGGGCGCGGGGTGGGACAAATCAACCTGCCACTCCTGTTGTAAGGCCGGGCTCTGCTGAATATATGATCGATAATGGCTATGGTTATGCTGTAATTAATTACAGTAGTATCGAAACTGACCGCGAAGGTCAGACGAATGTGAATATTGTACGTAAACTTGCCCTTGCAGAAGGTCAGGAAACTCCGGCTCCTGACGAATGGGGTACAATAGCCGCCTGGGCCTGGGGTATCAGCCGATTAATGGATTATTATGAGACTGATCCTGCTGTGGATGAAAAACGTATTGCCATTACCGGTACGTCCCGTTTAGGCAAGACAGTAACCTGGGCTGGAGCAAGGGATCAAAGAATCGCACTTGTAATCGCTTGCTGCGGTGGTGAAGGCGGAGCTGCACTTGCACGACGCAACTACGGCGAGACAATAGCACACCTGGTTGCACCAACCCGTTATCCATACCAGTTCGCCGGGAATTACCAGAAGTACGCAGCAGATCCGGGTAAAAGTAAGGTTGATACGCATTGTCTGGTTGCACTAATGGCACCAAGAGCTATCCTGCTTTCGACTGGTGTAAAGGATGGTTGGTCAGATCCATACGGAGAATTTCTTGCCGCCGTTGCTGCAACACCTGTGTTCGAACTTCTCGGCAAGAAAGGTATTGATAGTGATAAGTACTCAAACGTTGGTGAAATGGTCGGTCACGAGTTATCATTCCTTATGACTAATGGCGGGCATGGCTCTACTGACTGGGATCTCTGGATGAAGTTCATGAACACTTACCTCAAAGGAAAATAGTATACTTCCTGACAAAGCTTCTAACTTTTAGCGGAGAAGGGATAAGATCATGATCCTCAGCGGATAGACTTTCCGGCCTTCCGGTCCAAAAAAGTGTGAGTGTGAGAGAGAGTTTTGAGAAAACAGAGCGATGTGTTCGCTCCTGCTCCCACTCTCGCTCTGTATATTGTTGTCCCGTCAGGTCTCGAACCGGACCCTTCTGATCCAGAAGAATACGAGAATATAATATTTATGTCTTAACACATTGAATATCAAGGGTAAGTTAAAAAGATAACATAATTACAATTCCATTATTTAATACCTGCAATCCACAAAACCTAACAAGAAACCTAGCAAGAAATCTATAATTCAGCAATATAATAACCTGTTATATCAAGCGCTTTGCTTACAACTCGCTCTGCATCATCAGAACGCATGGTCCTGCATAACTCCCAGGTGATAATATACCTTGAGTAGTCATCCAATATGGTAGTCAGGTAGTACCACCCCCAGTGAACCACTTTCAGGTATGAGAAATCGGTCTTCCAGAGTTCATTTACCTTTACCGGTGGGTCCTTGAAGCGATCAGCCGCTTTCATTAATATGTGAGTAAGGATCAACTATGAAAAAGAATTGGAAAATCCGGTCAGAAAACAAACGAATTCAGTGGTAATTATTAATACTCCAGAGCAGTGTACCACTGATCAGCAACAAGTCTTCCATTTTCATCGACAGGTCCTTCTATATTCTTAAAGAAAATTGGAAGGTCA
>CAYQBZ010000401.1:0-3448 GCA_964415855.1 uncultured Rikenellaceae bacterium | reverse complement strand
CTCTGTAAAGGCATAAGATTACAAGAGCGATGAGGAAGTAAAGTGCAAAATCAATCCAATCCATTATTCAAATATCTTGGTTAATATTCTCTCGAACTTTCCTGAAATTCTGTAAGTGTAGTTTTCCGGATTTGTGTCTTTAAGGAATATACAATGAACGTAAAGCATATCATCAATAATATCTACCGAAATTGTGCCGGGAGTCATTGTTATTGAATTTGCCAGAATGGTCCTGGATATTGCTCCCTTAAGTGTAAGCCTGACTTTAACTATACCCGGTCTTACCGGCATTGCAGGGTGAAGTACCCTGTATGCCACATCAAAGTTCGCTTTTATACACTCCCATATGAAGTAGAAGATATAAACCAGTAACCAGAAGTATCGTCCCGGCTGTATCAGCTTTTTTGTATCTATCCTGAAGTATTTTGAGAAGATTATAGTGGTAAGTAAGGATACAATTACTCCTGCCACCAGGTTCTGCCAGTAAAATCTGGTTGTCAGAAGCAGCCAGGTGATGAAACACATTATAAAGTATAATACAGTATTCATAGCTGGATATCTACTTGATTAATGAAATAAGTGAATTAATGGCTGGCATCAGGAGCATTTCCCTGATACCCGGGATCACCATAAGGCTCATTATAAGGCAGAGAAGTGAAAGAATTATCATTGGGATGCACATGAGGAACGGCACTTCCCTGATATCAGTCTTCCCTGGTATTTTTAGTTTATCGAGAAAAGCATATCTCTGAACTTTCATAAAGGATGCAAGGGTAATGATGCTTACTATCACTGCCAGCAGGGCAAGAAAATAGAACCGACCCTGGATTGTTGCTATTATAATAATCAGTTTACTGAAAAATCCATTGAAAGGTGGAATTCCGGATATTGACAGTGATGCACTAAGTGATGTTGCAGATGTTACAGGCATAACATGCGAGAGCCCTCCCAACTCCTTCAGGTTACGGGTGCCTGTTGCATATTCTACAGAACCGGCATTGAGGAACAGCAGTCCCTTAAAAACCGAGTGATTCACCATATGAAAAAAACCTCCGGTTAGAGACAGGACGGCAACATTCCGGTCGCCTCCTGAAGAGAGGATCATCATTGCTATCCCGGCAGCCATTACAACATAACCCATCTGGCTTATGCTGTGATAGGCAAACAATCTTTTCATATCCCACTGACCAATAGCAAGGAAAACACCGATAACCATTGAAAGTACTCCGATAGATGTAATTATTATACCTATATCGTAAGAGAGACTGAACATATTAAAGAATAATCTCATCAGGGCATATATCCCAATTGCCTTTATCAATATCCCGGAGAGCATTGCAGAGATTGGGGAAGGAGCAGAGGAGTGAGCATCAGGTAACCAGGCATGAAAAGGAATAAGGGCGGCTTTGAGTCCGAATCCGGTAATAAAAAAGAGCTGAATGAATATGGTGATTTTGTTTGAAGGAGCCTTTTTCAGAAGATCTGCTATGTCGCCCATGTTTAGAGTGCCTGTATACCAGTAGGTTATAGCCAGAGAAAAGAGTATCAGAAGTGATGCTATTCCTCCAAGCACCTGGTATTTGAATGAAGCTTCCAACTCATCCTTCGAACTGCCGAATGCTACCAGTGCATACGAAGATATAACAGATATTTCAAGAAACACGAACAGGTTGAAGAGGTCTCCTGTAATTACCACTCCGTTCATGCCTGCCACCATAAGTGAGAAAAGGGTGAAAAAATAATTCTCTCCGGTATATTTTTGCATATACGGTATTGCATATAATCCTGCAAGAAATCCAATCAGGTTAATCATTATCAGCATGGTCATCGCAAGTCCATCTACAACAAGATGTATTCCAACCGGGATATTTTTTACCGGTTCCCAACCTCCGACTTTGTATATGAATGTTTCATTGCCATTTGTTATCAGCATATAGAATGCAAGCACAATGAGAAATAGCAAACCGGCGGCAGGCACATATTTAAAAGCTGATGGTATAACTCTCCATAGCAATGGTATCAGGAAAGCTGTTCCAAGGGGAACTATAACAAACAGAGGAATCAGGGCATCCATCTTTCAGCCTTTTAAATTGTTTATTTTATCTATATCGAAAGTTTTGTACTTTTTATATAATTTAATAGCAATTGCAAGAAGCAGGGCAGTTGTTGCAAGTCCGATAACAATCGCAGTAAGTACAAAAGCCTGAGGTAAGGGATCGACATATTTAACAGCCTCCTCTGAAGTCAGGTCAACAATCGGAGCTATACCGCCGTCTATATAACCGACCATTATGAAGAAGAGGTTAAGACTGTATTCCATGATACAGAGGCCAATAATGATCTTTAAAATGTTCTTTCTGGTCAGCACTCCGTAAAGACCTGACAGGAAAAGAACGAAACAAAGTATATAATTCAGCATATCACTCCTCCTTTTTAAAAATTACAAATGCCAGAAATATCGAAAGTAAACCGGCAGCAACCTCTATCCCCACAAATATGTTATACAATGGTATTGATCCTGCACTTATAAGGTTGCCGGGGATGCCCGAAGGCAGGAAGTTCCTGAAGAACACATGCGTTGTCAATATTAATCCACAGGTTGAAAGCAAAAGGAACAACAGAATCCCGGCTCCTTCAGCCATTGATGATCCTTCTTTTTCTTTTTTTAGCCTGAAGTACTGTATTCCATTGGCAATGATCAACAGTATGAATGATCCTGCTATAATTGTACCACCTGCAAATCCGCCACCGGGCGTCAGATGGCCGTGCAATATAATATAGCACCCATACAGGAAAACAAGGCCTGATATTAGTGCCGAGACTTTTTTCACGATCAGGGTCATACCTTTCATTACTATCAGTGTTTATGTGTTTTTAATCTGAGTATTGCCAGTACTCCCATTACTGCTGTAAAAAGAATAGTTGCTTCACCCAGAGTGTCATAGCCCCTGAAATCGAATACCACACCGGTAACAAGATTTATAGCCCCGGTATCCTTAACACCTTTTTTGATATATTCAGTTGCCATCCTGGTTTCATGCGTTCCAAAATGATCAAGGTCACCTGTTACCGTAACAAAGAAATAGATGAGGGCAAAAGCTGAAACCAATGAGAAGACTATATAGAAGAGGCTCCTGATATTAATATATGATCTGCCATTAATCTTAACTGTTCCCTGGTCAGATAAATCTTCTCCTGTGCTGATAATCAGAACAGATATCATAATTACCAGTGAAATGGTCTCCACAACAATCTGGACTATTGCAAGATCAGGAGCTCTTAATAACATGAACGCTATTACGAGGCTGAATCCGACAATTCCATACGAGACTATGGCAGATAGCAAGTCCTTTGCATGCAGCGAATATATTGAACCTGCTATCATTATTATCAGAATCAGTGCAAGGATGATTTCCATTTTAACCTGTTTTATATTAGCATTATAATT
>CAYQBZ010000400.1:0-3454 GCA_964415855.1 uncultured Rikenellaceae bacterium | reverse complement strand
ACAGATCATCGTACATGGCCAGGGGGAATACCATCTTAATATAATGAAATGGCACCTTGATAATATTTATAAGATCCCCACAAGTTTCAATCCGCCCAAAATACCTTATCGTGAGACTATTACCAAATCAGCCCAGGCAGATTACCGTCATAAGAAACAATCGGGGGGAGCCGGACAGTTCGGTGAAGTCCATATGATAATTGAACCCTACGAGCAGGGATCAACAGAGGTTTCAATGCAGAAGATTGCCGGGAAAGAGATAAAAATATCTGTCCGCGACAAGGAGGAGATAGACCTTCCATGGGGAGGTAAACTGGTGTATGTGAACAGCATTGTAGGAGGATCAATAGATGCACGTTTTATGCCGGCTATACTGAAAGGAATTATGGAAAAGATGGAGGTGGGACCTCTTACGGGTTCATATGCACGTGATATAAGAGTTTATGTATATGACGGGAAAATGCACCCTGTCGACTCCAATGAAATATCATTCCGTCTGGCAGGAAGAAATGCATTCAGCCAGGCATTCAAAAATGCAGGACCAAAGATACTTGAACCCGTATATGATGTTGAGATAATGGTACCTGCCGACAGGATGGGAGATGTTATAAGCGATCTTCAGGGAAGACGTGGAATGGTACTGGGTATGTCGAGTGAAAAGCGCTTTGAGGTAATAAAAGCAAAAGTGCCTCTTGCGGAGATGAACAAGTATTCGACCGCTCTGAGCTCGATTACCGGCGGACGCGCCATGTATTCCATGAAATTTGCCGAATATGCACAGGTCCCGGGAGATGTCCAGGATGCTGTGATAAAAGCATACTCGGAAGAAGAGGAAGAGGAATAGAAGAACAACTATATATAAAAAAGCAATCCCCGGAAAAACCGGGGATTCTTTTTTTTAACTAACCTAAGTATGTCTGACCGTGTTTAATTATGACTTATTAAAAGTTATAGGCTGATTCACCATGCTCGTAAATATCGAGACCTTCTTCTTCAATTCTCTTCTCAACACGCAGTCCGTTCAGGTATTTCAGTGTTATAAAGAGTATGGCAGATGCTGCCAGCGTCCATGCTGCAATTGAAACAACACCTATGAACTGGGATTTCAGTAATGACCAGCCATTCCCGTAATATATCCCATCGCTGGTTGAGAAGAAACCAACCATCAGAGTGCCAAATGCACCGCATACCCCGTGGACCGATATAGCACCAACAGGATCATCTATTTTTATTATGTTATCAAAGAAACTTACCGAGAGTACTACAACTATACCTGCCAGCATCCCGATTATCAAAGCACCTCCCGGAGATACGGCATCACATCCTGCTGTTATTGCCACCAGACCTGCAAGGGCACCGTTCAGTGTCATACTCAGAGTTGGAGTTTTGTACTTCAGCCAGATAAAAATAAGAGTTGAAAAAGCGCCTCCTGCTGCAGCTAAGTTGGTAGTTACAAAGATCAGCGATATGGCTTTTGCATTATCTGTTCCCGCAGCGGCAAGCTGTGACCCCGGGTTGAATCCAAACCAGCCAAGCCATAGAATAAAAACTCCAAGTGTGGCAAGTGTCATACTGTGACCGGGGATGGCTTTGGCTTTCCCGTTTTTGTCATATTTACCAAGTCTCGGACCCAGGACTGATGCTCCCACGAGGGCTGCCATACCACCCACCATGTGAACAACGGATGAGCCGGCAAAATCGTGGAATGGCACGTTTAGCCGGCTTAGCCAGCCTCCTCCCCATGCCCAATGTCCGGATATAGGATAAATAACCAGGGAGATTACCGCACTATACATCAGGTAAGCATTGAATTTAGTGCGTTCTGCCATTGCACCCGATACAATAGTAGCTGCAGTAGCAGCAAATACTGTCTGGAAAATAAGGAATGCAAAATCCGGCATATCGGTCCGGTAGAGATGATGATCGAAGAGATCAATCCCTCCCCAGAATCCATTACTGCTACCGAACATAATTCCAAAGCCAATCGCCCAGAATGCTATAGTTCCTATCGTAAAGTCCATCAGGTTCTTGAAAAGAATGTTTGTTGTGTTCTTTGAGCGTGTAAATCCGGCTTCCACAAGTGCAAACCCTGCCTGCATAAAGAACACCAGGGCAGCAGTAACCAACACCCACACAGTGTTAATTGAATAAGCGTACTCTGCAAGAGCAGTTTCTATCGCGCTTAAATCATCCGGCATAATTAATGTATATGTCATGATAAATAGATTTTTAATTGTTATTACTCCTCACCCTCGAGGTACATTGCCTTATCTCCTCTTTCACCTGTCCTGATACGATAAGCATCGGATATATCAGAAATAAATATCTTTCCATCGCCGACCTCCCCGGTCCTGGCTGATTCAAGGATCGCTTTAATTGCAGGATCCAGGTATTTCTCGCGACAATAGAACGTGATAAGTATTCTCTCAATAGTACTGGTATCGTATGCGATACCCCTGTATACTCTTTCTTCAGTTGCCTTGCCCACACCTCGTACATCCCAGAAGGTGATGAACTCAACACCAACTCTGTTTAAGGCTTCTTTAACCTCATCAAACTTGGATTTTCTAATTACTACTTCAACCTTTTTCATATTATAAATGATTAAATATTCCTTTTTAGATCTTCTTACCTTAGAATGAGAATCCCACAACGACATAGAGCTGCTCCCTTTCGGGATTGAGGATTACCTGCCCGCTCAACGGGACCGAGAATTTTTCAGAAATCTGTATTTCCCTGCTGGTTCCTATGCCAACATTACACACATTAAAATTGCCATTCGATGTGTGCCAGCCATCTCCGGCTCCAAAAAACACTTCAATATTTGTAAATGCATACCCTGCCTGGAAATACATATCTCCGCCTGCTGATGCAGCACCTCCGGCTTCATTCAAAATGTAATTGGCGCTCAGTGTAAATCCCTCTTTTTCAAATCCGGCATTGATCTCAAATGCATGGCTGCCGCTGTCTTTTGAAAAATCAAAGGCTTGCAGTCCGGGATAATAGTAATCGGTTAATCCAACACTGAATCCCATGGGAAGCGAATAAGATATGTACGGATCAGTCTCTGCATAACCGGCGGCATCAAAAGATCCCCATACACCAAGGGTCAGCTGTCCTGTCTGGAAAGCCACCGCAGGTTGCACTGAAGGTCCGGTTCCAAATTTGGTTCCGCGCCATATATAATTGGAATAGACATCGGCTCCAACTGTGAAATTCCAATTTGTCCCTTCTTCCTGACCCCTCAATTGATTAGTACTGATAATAAGCATAAAAACTAATCCTGTAATTAAAAACCGTGGCTTTTTCATGACCTTAAATT
This sequence comes from uncultured Rikenellaceae bacterium, assembly GCA_964415855.1. GTDB lineage: Bacteria > Bacteroidota > Bacteroidia > Bacteroidales > VadinHA17 > LD21. The sequence continues at coordinate 132 of CAYQBZ010000400.1, read as the reverse complement.
TTAAATTAATATTATTTTCACGATGCAAATATAATATATTTTCATTATACCCCTATTATTTAGGGGTTATTTTCCATTTTTTTATTGTTTTATAAGCTTTACCCCCATTATTTTGGTAGTATAAATAATTAT
>CAYQBZ010000399.1:0-3466 GCA_964415855.1 uncultured Rikenellaceae bacterium | reverse complement strand
CTGCCGAACTGGAAATTAAAGACGGTACCATCCGACTGTACTCCACCTATAGATTTTAGAGTATTTCCATCGTCAGTATATTGTCTAACATCGGCAGCACTACTTACCTTCCTGCCATTAATATTCAGTATGATATAACCACGTTTAATACCCAGGTCCTTGAATCTTCCGTCATTTACCCCGGTCACTTTCAAACCATAGTCAATTCTCATCGATCTCTTATCACTCGAACTGAGTGGTTCAAGCGTCGCTCCGAATACTACATTACCACCACTCATTCCGGGAGTCACAACATTTGTATTTCCGGCCAGATTCTTCATCACAATTGGTACAGTGATCTCTTTTCCACCTCTCTTCAGGGTAACAGTAGCCTTGTCGCCCGGACGATGTTTCCCTACCTGCTCCTGCAGTTCCGAAACAGTATTTACGGTATACCCGTCGAACTTGGTTATTACATCATTCTCCCTGATACCTGCAGCCTGAGCCGACCCGTTTTCTATTAAACCGGTTACAAGAACACCCTGCACTTCTTTCAGGTTCTGTTCCTTGGCTATATCTGAATTAACATCGGTAATATTGACACCTATAAAGGCTCTCTGGACCTCACCGAATTCCTTAAGGTCGTCAACAACCTTCTTAACTATCGTTACCGGAATAGCGAATGAGTTACCAGCATATGCACCACTGGGTGAAATAATTGCCGAGGTAATACCCACAAGCAGGCCCTTAGTGTTTACAAGTGCACCTCCGCTGTTACCCATATTAAGAGCAGCATCGGTCTGTATAAAGGATTCAATCTTGTAGTTTTCATCAATCAGATTAAGATTCCTTCCCTTAGCACTGACTATTCCTGCTGTAACGGTGGAAGTAAGGTTCCATGGATTACCCACGGCCAGAACCCATTCACCCAGCTTAAGCTGGTCCGAATCGCCGTATTTAATGTAGGGAAGGTTCTCTGCTTTTATCTTTAAAAGCGCAATATCGGTAGCGGGATCCCTGCCGACTATCTTGGCATCAAATGTCCTGTTATCATTTAATGTGACATCAACGGTTTCAGCATTCTCGACAACATGGTTATTGGTTATGATATACCCGTCGCTGGAAATAATGACACCCGACCCATAACCTTCCATTTCTCTTTGCCTGGGCCCACGATCCCCATAAAAATATTGAATAATGGGATTATCAGACTGCATTCCAACGGATGCTTTTACGTGAACATGAACAACTCCATGAACTGTTGCCTCAGCTGCATAGGTGAAATCTATCTGCCCCTCCTGCGTCTGAAGAGACGTAAGAAGCGCCTGAGCATTCCTTTGATTTATGTACGAACTGTCCTTCGAAACTTCCACTGAGGGTTTGTCAAATATACTGGTATATACAACCAGTGCAATAATTGCTCCCAAAAGAGCCATTAAAAAACCCCCAAATAAATACTTCCTTTTCATAACTTTACTATTTAAATTAAATTATACTTTTGTGCTCTTCAATCAATTTTCAATATACATGGCTTCACAAAAAGATTAATATCTTTATAACCAGTTTATCGTATTTTTGTTTTGCAAAGATCATGCATTTTATGAATGATATTCAATAATTTACAAACATTTAACAACACTTTAACACTGATGACAATAGTATTTAACAAATACCAGGGAGCCGGCAACGACTTCATAATAATAGACAACCGCAACAACATTTTTAATCCGGCCGACGCGGAACTTATAAACAGGTTATGTAACCGCAGATTTGGTATTGGCGCCGATGGTCTTATTCTTATCTCCGATCAGGCAGGTTATGACTTTGAGATGAAATACTTCAACTCAGATGGCCATGAAGGCACTATGTGCGGTAATGGAGGCAGATGTTCAGCAGACTTTGCAATCAGGGCAGGCATTGCCGGAAAGAAGCTTGCGTTCAAAGCTATTGATGGCATACACATGGCTGAAGCTAAAGATAATATTATCCGCTTGCAGATGAATGACGTTAAGCCACCCGATACGATCAATAATGGGTATTTTCTTAATACCGGCTCACCACATTTTGTCATTTTTGAAAATAATATCGACAAGATTGATGTAAATTCTGAAGGTGCGAAAATAAGATGGTCCGATCGATTTGCTCCCGGTGGCACCAATGTGAATTTCGTTGAAGCGAAAGGTAAGGGGATCTATGTAAGGACTTTTGAAAGAGGCGTTGAAGAGGAGACGCTTTCATGCGGGACAGGAGTGACAGCTTCTGCCATTGCTTCAGTATTATCCGGACATTTTGACACAAAAAGCGTAGATGTAAAGACTAAGGGAGGAAACCTCTCAGTGTCATTTAATGCCTCAGGCGAAAACATCTCTGATATATGGCTGTCAGGTCCTGCAACATTTGTTTTCGAAGGGAAAATCGAGGTATGACAGGTGATGGGCGGCAGGCGGCAGGCGTCAGTTACCAGTTCCTGTAGCCTGATGCCTGATTTTATAAAATATGCTCAAAGAAAGACTATACGGGAAGACCCTTGATGAACTGATAGCTGTTACAAAGCGGGTCCGTTTGCCAGGATATGCCGGTAAACAGATTGCCGACTGGCTTTATAAGAAGGAGACCTCCTCCATCGATGAAATGACAAACCTCTCAAAGAAGATGAGGGAAGTATTATCAGCCGATTACGAGGTAGGGCTTTCGGATCCTGTAAAGGAATCTGTGAGCTCAGACGGGACGAAGAAATATCTTTATAAAGTCCTTAAAGACAAATATATAGAAACGGCTTTTATACCCGATAATGACCGTGCTACCATCTGCGTATCATCCCAGGCCGGCTGCAAAATGGGTTGCCTGTTCTGTATGACAGGCAAGCAGGGATTCCAGGGGAACCTCTCATCCAATGAAATACTAAACCAGTTCAGGAGTCTACCTGAATTCAGTAAGCTGACCAATATGGTATATATGGGAATGGGAGAACCGCTCGATAATATTTCTGAAGTACTTAAGAGTCTCATAATACTGACAAGTGACTGGGGCCATGGCTGGAGTCCGACGAGGATAACAGTAAGTACTGTCGGGCTGATCCCCGGTATGATGGAGTTTCTTGATAAGAGCCGTTGTCACCTTGCCGTCAGTCTGCATTCGCCCTTTGACGATGAACGAAGGAAGCTTATGCCAATCCAGAGGACAAACAGGGTGGAGGAGGTTTTAGACATAATAAGGAAATACGGATTCAACGGGCAGAGAAGAGTCTCCTTTGAGTATATATTATTTAAGGGAATGAACGATACCCCCCGGCATATAAAGGAGTTGGCCAGGATACTTAATGGCATAAGATGCAGGATCAACATTATAAGGTTTCACCCGATACCAGGCTCCCTTTTCGAAAGTCCCGGTATTAATGAGATAATTAAATTCAGGGAGGCCCTTGGCAGGAAAGGGATAATTACGACCATCAGGGCCAGCAGGGGGGAAGATATCCGGGCTGCATGTG
>CAYQBZ010000398.1:0-3556 GCA_964415855.1 uncultured Rikenellaceae bacterium | reverse complement strand
ACGAAGTAACATATTCCGAGGTTGTTCCGGGATAGCCGAATACCATTGTAAAATCACTTTCACTTTCCCCTTTCAGTGATACAGGGAAATGGTATGCCGGTTTGTAAGGAACATTGTCTTTTGAATAATTGGCAGGTTTGTTCTGATTGTTTGCGTATATCCTGAAAAGCGAAAAGTCACCTGAATGACGGGGCCATATCCAGTTATCCGTTTCACCGCCGAACTTCCCAATAGCAGAAGGAGGTGCACCAACAAGCCTTACATCCCTGAAGATCTCATTAACAAAAAGAAAATACTGGTTACCCATATAAAAAGGACGGACAGAAGCAGAATAACCCGTGCCTTTTACTGCTTCGTTGCTTATAGCAATGATATTGGACCTTATCCTTTCCTCCCTGTCTCTGGCATCCATATTATCAGACACACCGTTTAATACCGCCGAGGTTACATCTTCCATTCTCTTCAGGAAAGTGACGGTAAGTCCGGGATTAGCCAGTTCATCTTCCCTCGACATAGCCCAGAATCCGTTTGTAAGATAGTCATGTTCGAGTGTTGAATGATTTTGTATCTGTCCATAGCCGCAGTGATGATTTGTAATAAGAAGCCCGTCAGGTGAAATCACTTCGCCAGTACATCCCCTCCCGAACTGCACTACCGCATCTTTCATACAGGCTTTATTTACACTGTATATATCCTCTGCCGATAGCTTGAATCCCTTCTCCTTCATCAACTTAATATTGTATTTCTCAATCAGCAAGGGGATCCACATTCCCTCATCAGCCCTTAAGGCAGGTGTCAATAATATAACAAATAACGTCCAGATTATCAGAAGTTTGTATTTCATAATTTTATATTATTATAGTTTTGCTTTAAAAAATCCATAGTTTCCTGACTACGTTTTAACTGCCGTTATGCCATTGCGCCATTGCGCCATACCCTACATCACAAATCTCTGAAGCTCTTTATACAACCTTTGTACAGGTAAACCCACCACGTTAAAATATGATCCTTCTATCCTGCTGCATGCTGCAAGTCCTATCCATTCCTGTATTCCATATGCCCCGGCTTTGTCATACGGTTTGAACCTGTCGACATAATAAGATATCTCGTCTTCCGAGAGTTTCTCGAATGTGACCTTAGTTGTATCTGAAAATGTGATCTCCTTAGCTGAAGAGAGTATGCATACTCCTGTTATTACTTCATGGGTTGTTCCGCCGATCTCAGCAAGTATTGCTATCGCATCTTCCCGGTCAACCGGCTTATCAAGTACTGAGCCGTTGCACCAGACAATAGTATCGGCAGTTATGACTATCTCATTATCTTTTATTTCGTTCTTTAAAGACCTTGCTTTGTCCGATGCAAGAAAAACGGCAATTTCGTGTCCGGAGAGGTTTTTCGGGTATGATTCAGGATATTCCCTGACAAGCACTTCAAATTTCAGTCCCAGTTCAGTTAACAGCTGTTGACGGCGCGGTGAGCGGGAAGCCAGAATAATTCTGTATTTGCTCAGATCATCAATTACCATTGTCAGAAAAGGTTCCAGGTCAGTATCACTTTTACTGCAACTGAGTACAGTATACCTGTAAGCATTACAATCTTCATAAAATTACTTGCGCTGTGAATCTGTTTCCTGTTACTGCTTGAGAAGATCCTGTAAATAACAAATAACAGTGGTAAGACAATTAACAGAGAAATGTAAACCAGGGTTATGATATCGTTAATAAAAAAGTGCCAGACGATGTAAAGCGTGGCTATTGTAATAGCAATCAGGCTAACTGATACAATCTTTGCAGCAGCAATCCCAATAACAACCGGTACAGTATTCCTCCCGTAGGCAACATCCCCTTCGAAATCTTCAATATCCTTAATTATCTCACGTGTAAGTGTTGTAAGGAAGGCGAAAAGAGCAAATCCTCCAACCCAATATAAGATCAGGTTTATATCAGGAGGATTTATGGCATTAACAGCGTAGAACCTGTACAGAGCAGGCCATTCATAAAAAGCAACCATCATAGGGACCATTGCAGTAAGGACAGAAACAACGATATTGCCAATAAGAAACTGCCTCTTATAACTGGCTGAATAGAAATATAGTAATCCGGAAACAAGCAGGAATACAGCTCCCAAAGTGATATACCCGGCTTTCCATGATATATAAAAGCCGCCACCTACTCCGACAATATTGAAGATATTATGCCACATCATTGCACGGCGCCTTGGAATTTTCGTACCTACTATAACCTTTCCCCTGTTTATCAGGTCTGTCTTTATATCGAAATAGTCATTTATCACATATCCGCCGGCAGTAATAAATACTGTAGATGCGACAAGTATCAGGAAATCATACCAGGCAAATTGAAGTACCATGGGTATTTCTTCTCCGCTGCCGCTCTTAAGAATAACTCCAATTTTGCTTATCACTGGGGCAATGACGGCATACCTCATCAGCACCATAGTCACAACAACTATGAGAAGATTCGGCCATCTTACCAGATTCAGGAAATTTTTCATAGTTCACCAGGTAAATGCATCGGAATCCATCCAGTTATTGTGCAGCCTTAAAACCTGTTCTATTACATCTCTTACACAGCCCTCTCCTCCCTTCTTATCGGAGATGTAGGCAGATATCTGTTTTATTTCATTATCTGCATCAGATGGGCATACTGCCACTCCGGCCTGCTTCATTACTTCAAAATCCGGGATATCATCACCCATGTAAAGTACTTCAGATCTATCCAGATTATGTCTTTCGAGGAATGATTTAAAATGATCAGGTTTGGCACGGCTGTTAAGATAAATATCATTTACCCCAAGCAACCTGAGCCTTTTCTGATAATCCTTGGCCCGGCTACCTGAAATAACGCCAATGTGATAACCTTTCTTGATAGCCAGCTGCAAGGCATATCCGTCACGCAGATTCACTGTTCTGCCCGGTACTCCAAAAGAATTGAGATTGACCGTCTGATTAGACAGCACGCCATCAATATCAAAAATAAATGCCTTGACAACAGCAAGGTCTTCCTTAAAATTCCCCATCTGTTATGTCCTTATGTGATAATTAATTATTGATCGTGTCATTTCCGAGTACACTCGCTGTAATTCAGATGAGAAAGATAGTAATTCCAAATGTTTTTTAATAATATTCTGATCATGTCGCATAGCAGGTCCTGTCTGTGATATTTCCGGCCCCATTTCTTCTGCTTTGGCTACCGTCTCTTTGATCAACGGAATAAGTACATCAAAGGGAAATCCTGAATCCGCCGCCAGGTTCTTCCCTATTGTCAGCATATGGTTGGTAAAATTACAGACAAATACTGCTGCCAGGTGTAAGGACCTCCTGTGCTCTGAATCAGTATGGTAAACCTTCCCACCGATGGATACTGCAATTTCAGCTAATAATGCCGAAGATTCATCGCCGGAAGATTCAATGAAAAAGGGAAGGTCAGTGAAGTCTATTTCCCGTCCGTGAGAAAAGGTCTGGAGCGGGTAGAGAATCCCTGTGCGCCTGAAACGTCCGGGAAAAATATCCATACCTATGCTTCCGGCTGTGTGTACT
>CAYQBZ010000397.1:0-3566 GCA_964415855.1 uncultured Rikenellaceae bacterium | reverse complement strand
TTGTCGCTATTATAATAAACTTCACATTAAAAAGATGAATACTGAAATAAACCTTAAGGCAGCTGACAATATCCGCATACTTGCCATGGCAATGGTGGAGAAGTCCAGATCGGGTCATCCGGGAGGTGCCATGGGTGGTGCGGATTTTATCCACATCCTCTTTTCCGAATTTTTAAATTTTGATCCTTCTGATCCTTCGTGGATAAATCGCGACAGGTTTTTCCTGGATCCCGGACACATGTCTCCGATGTTGTATTCAGTTCTTACTCTTACAGGTCATTTCACAACAGAAGAACTGCAAGAATTCCGTCAATGGGGAAGTCCTACACCCGGTCATCCCGAACTGGATATCAGCAGAGGAGTGGAAAATACATCAGGCCCTCTTGGACAGGGTCATACAATGGCAGTAGGAGCTGCGATAGCCGAGCGCTTCCTCGTTGCCCGTTTTGGTGATCTGTTCTCGCACAGGATCTTCACATTTATTTCTGACGGGGGTGTGCAGGAGGAAATATCGCAGGGAGCTGGTCGCCTTGCAGGATATCTTGGCCTCAGCAACCTTATAATGTTCTACGATTCAAATGATATACAACTCTCAACCGAAACAAGGGCTGTAACGGTTGAAGATACTGCAATGAAATACCGGTCGTGGGGATGGAATGTGCTAAAAATAGACGGGAATGACCAAGCTCAGATAAGAAAAGCACTTAAAGATGCAGTAAATGAAAAAGAGAAACCTACTATTATAATAGGTAAGACAATAATGGGCAAGGGATTACTGGACAATGAAGGAAATAGTTTTGAAAGGAAAACGTCAACGCATGGCATGCCTGTGAGTGAAGCAGGGGGATCATATGAGAAATCGCTGATCAACCTTGGTGGAAATGTGGCGGATCCCTTTCAAATCTTTGATGACGTCAGGACATTTTATATTAAACTGCTTGCAGACAAAAGAAAAGTTGCTGCCGACTGGAAGAAGAAGAAGGAAGAATGGGCAACTAAGAATCCGGTCCTTGCCGGCAAACTTAACTCTTTTTATGCAGGCAGCATTCCTGATATTGATTACAGCTCTGTTCAGCAGAAAGAGGGAGCTGCAACAAGAGCTGCCTCTGCAACCATGCTGGGTTTGTTTGCCACAAAGGTTGAAAATATGATAGTAGCATCAGCCGACCTGGCAAATTCCGATAAGACAGATGGCTTTCTTAAAAACTCAAAACCGTTTCAGAAAGGAGATTTTACAGGTGCATTCCTTCATGCCGGAGTATCCGAACTGACTATGGCAGCTGTTATGAACGGAATGGCCCTCCACGGTGGAGTGATACCGGCCTGCGGCACATTCTTTGTCTTCTCCGATTATATGAAACCGGCTGTCAGGCTTGCCTGCCTCATGAGATTACCTGTGAAATATATATGGACCCACGATGCGTTCCGTGTCGGTGAGGATGGTCCAACACACCAGCCTGTTGAACAGGAAGCGCAGATACGTCTTCTGGAACACCTTAAAAACCATCGTGGGGAGAACAGCATTTTGGTAATCAGGCCTGCTGATGCAACAGAAACTACTGTAGCGTGGAAAATGGCCCTTGAAAACAGGAATACTCCCACAGCTCTGATCCTCTCAAGACAGAATATAAAGGACCTGCCATCGGATAATAAAGACAGGTATTCAGATGCCCTGAAATCAGGAAAAGGTGCTTATATGGTCCGGGACTGCCCGGGAAAACCTGATATCATCCTCGTAGCAAGTGGTTCTGAAGTCTCCACCCTTGTCGAAGGTGCCGACCTGTTAAATAAAGACGGACTGAAAATCAGGATCGTCTCAGCACCATCAGAGGGCTTGTTCAGGAATCAGTCGGAGGAGTATCGCAAATCGGTTATTCCAGTAAACATTCCGGTGTTTGGGCTTACAGCAGGTCTGTCAGTGACATTGCAGGGACTTGTCAGTCAGGATGGTGTTATATGGGGTATGAACAGTTTTGGATACTCAGCCCCATATAAGGTACTTGATGAGAAATTCGGTTTCACAGGTGATCATGTTTATAAGCAGGTAACTGAATATCTCAAAAAACGAAAATAAGATAAGACACTGTAAGATCCCTGATATTAAAGGGCCCTGATGCTCAAAGACGGCTGATAACATCAAACACGTATTAGCTGCTATGGTCGAAGTGTATAAGCTCTCCCATTTTCTTCAGGAGACTTTCCTTTGAAATAGGTTTACTCAAATAACCATCAAAACCTGCTTTGAGTATCCTGTCTTCATCGCCCATCATTGCATATGCAGTAATTGCTATAACAGGGACTTCCTTTCTAATTGATTTTATTCTTTTGGTGGCTTCCAGTCCGTCAATTTCAGGCATTTTAATATCCATAAGTACCAATTGTATGTCAGAATTGAAGACCTTAAATACATTAATAGCCTCATGCCCGTTCATAGCCCTTATGATCTTAGCTCCTGTCTCCCTGGCAAGTATTGTTTTAATAAACAGAAAATTTATCTCATCGTCTTCCGCCACAAGAATTACTGATTTTCCTTCCTTCATGTCCAGAGTCCTGCCGGATGAATCGGCAAAGAACCTGATGTTTTTTGTATCTGCAGGAATTGAAAAATAAAAACATGATCCTTCCCCGTCTTCTGATTCGAACCATATTTTGCCTCCAAGAACGGATGTCATACCTCTGGCTACGGAGAGACCAAGACCGCTTCCTTCACTTAAATGGGAAAGCTCGCGGTCATCTTTAACAAACCTGTCAAATATATTAACTGCCGATCCTTTAGTAATACCTGTTCCGGTGTCTCTGACAAAAAATTCAATATTATCTTCCCTTAGTACGAAACCATATGATATAATGCCCCGCTCAGTAAACTTTATTGCATTATTAAGAAGTTGAAGCATTATTTTCTTAAAAATCTCCTGGTCTGAATTGAGAACAATGTTTGCCATATTCCCAGGAATGTTAAGCCTCAGCTCCAGGTTCTTTGCTGAGCATATTTCCTTAAAATCATTATACATGTTTTTCAGTATTCTTCCCGGACCAAAGTCTGACTTGCGAACAGTGATACTGCCCGAAGTTATTAGGGAAATATCCATGTAGTTGGTAATGGTATTCAACAGCCTGTCACTGCTTTCTTTGAGCATTCTCAGACATTCATCCCTTGATTCCTTTGAAATATCAGGTTGAGATATCAGTTCCGAAAAACCCATGATGCCATTTAACGGAGTACGTACTTCGTGAGAAATATTGTTCAGGAATACCGACTTCAGCATATCGCTTGCTTCAGCTTTCTCTTTTGCGAATTTCATCTGTTCGGCAGCTTTTATGCGTTCTGTAATGTCGGTTGCCATCACAAGCCTGGTTTTTCTGCCGTTCTTGCCGGGCAGGGAATGAGAAATGATCTCCACCGGGAAGATTGTCCCATCCTTTCTCATATGTCGCATACTGGCGGAATGAAATAAATCCTCCCTCAGGTCCTGGAGAATCCGGATCATTTCATCAATATCCTCTTGTGGCCGGATCTCTTTCAGTGTCATAGAATGAAATTCATCCCTGGTATAACCATAATTTAC
>CAYQBZ010000396.1:0-3575 GCA_964415855.1 uncultured Rikenellaceae bacterium | reverse complement strand
AAGAGCAGTTCCCAGACGGGCTATTGACATCTGCATACCCATGGCAAGGGCCATTTCCTTACCTTTAAACCACTTAACAACTGCCTTTGACACGGTAATTCCACCTGCTTCCGTTCCAACGCCAAATATTCCGAATCCGATAGCTGAAATTATTACCTGAGTCTTTATACCAAAAATTAAAGCTCCGTCAGGAAATGAATGCCTTAGCGCCCAGTAATTAAGACCTGTCCCGACAGCCATCATAAATGTAGCAGCAATACCTGTGAAGCGAACACCCATTTTATCAAGGATAATACCACTGAAAATCAGCATGAATAAGAATACATTGAACCAGGTATATGAGGATGTGTATATCCCGAAATCAGAGCTGTTCCATCCTAAAATACTTTCAAGCATAGGTTTGACAGGGGAAAGGGCATAATTGAAGAAGTATGCGCCAAACATTGATAGTGAAACAATTATGAGCGCAATCCATCTTGCCTTTTTAGAATCACGCAAAGTAGCCGTTATGTGTTCCATAATTATTTTGCCCGTTATGGTTATTAATGCCGGTAAATGTAAAAAATAATTTCAATGAAACTTATAAAATCGGATGCAACATCAAACTTATGCATTATTAAAGTGTTTATGTGATATATATGAGTTCGTATCAAAGCAATTATTAAGAGAATTTGATTTATTTTGCAATATATAATTAAAATAAATAAGTAAAATATATGAAAAAGAGTCTCATACTTACACTGTTAATGATGATGGCTTTAGCAGCAAAATCCCAGAACAGGACAGCAACGGATAAGTCGCCGGTTAAATGGTACACAATTGAAGAAGCCGAAAAGCTTATCAAAGAGAGTCCGAGGCCAATTTTCGTGGACGCATATACTGACTGGTGCGGATGGTGCAAGAAAATGGACCAGGACACATTCTCAAATCCAGTTATTTCTGACATCCTTAATAATAAGTTCTATCCTGTAAAATTTAATGCAGAGGGAACAGACAGCATCACTTTCCTCGGCCAGACATTCATAAATGACGGATCGGCAGGAAAAGCTCATCAGCTTGCAGTGGCATTATTAAGAGGAGAACTGGCTTATCCCACAGTGGTTTTCCTGACTACTCAGGATGGTCACCTGGCAGCATATCCGGTTGCCGGTTATAAAGAACCCAAAGAGATGGAAATATTTCTCAACTTCTTTGCCGACAGGGCATATGAAACTCAAAAGTGGGAAGATTTTCAGAAAAATTTCGTGGGTCAGATAAAGTAATTCCGGAGTCAGAAGTCCGGATTTTGGAGTTCAGTGAGGAATGCCTAATTGAACAGTTCAGACCGTATATAATACATGTAACTTATACATCCGGGAATTTTAAGTGCTATTTCCCTATAATATAATTTGAAGGCAGCTGGACAATTTCCCCGAACTGGTATACAAGTCTCCTGGAATTAAAAAGTACTTCTTTCCCAAGGCTTATTTTCAGGTTAACAACATCAGGCACCCTGTAGAAAAGCTTGTCATACCTTGTTAATGAAGGCCCGGACTGATTATTGATAACGGTAAGATCTTTAGTTTTCTGTTCCGGGATAAATTCAGCTGTAACGGGTGTGCCTCCGGCCGAAGGTCCCATTACTTCTGAGAATCCGAACAGGACCACTGGTTTCCCTGCCATTCCTTTATCAGGTATTACCTGGTAAGAAAATGTCTTTGTCTCTTTCCATGTCTTTCCAACAAAAAGTTCCGTATACTCCTTTTCCAGCCGGTTCATCTCCCTGAGGGCGGCATCGCTTTGCGGAAATACGGTAGCCTCTCCTGTTAGTATCAGATGTTTCCCTTCCCTGAGTTCCATCAATTTCCTTGCGGCCCTGTCTGCCATCTGCTCCAGGGAAAGTTTCTGCCTCTTTTCCACTATATAAGGGATCCTGATAAACATGGAATCAACATTTACACGCTTAAAGGCTGTGTCGCGCTGTATCCTGTAGTATTCATCTGATCCCAGGTCAAATGACTGAAAATGATCTGTTTCCTGTTCATATGGCCCGGTCTTCCCTTCGATTGGATAATATATTGATGGATTGAGATCAAGAATCAGTCCTTCCTCCTTTAGTGCAAGTACATTGGACAGGAATATGTTATTACTTTTTATGACATAATACTCTGAGGGATCAAGTTCCTCATGCGTATTTACTTTAATCCCCAGTATCGACCACAATTCACTTTCACTCTGAACAGCATTACCAAGGCCGAGCAGATCTGAAGCATACCGGGCATAAGGGCCGGGCTTTTCAATTATACGCTCCATGCTGACAGTTACCGTAAACACAGTCCTGGGAAGTGCGTACACAAGGGCACCGTCAGTTTTTATGACAGTATCGGACAGCGGTACAATAAGATTTGCCGGCTCAGGGGCCTGCTTCAACGGGAAACATGAGAAAGTAATTATAGCTGATAGAAACAGACCCGTGAATCTTAGTGTGGTTCTCATATTAATTCCGTTTTAGTTAAAATTCATCGTTGTTATTGCGCAGACTTAAAAACGCTCTGCCGATATTATTTATTATATCAGTGGCTATTACGGCTTCGTAGCAACTGTCGCCTGCAGCTGTATCTCCTGCCAGACCATGAAGGAACACACCCAGCCTGGCAGCATTTTCAGGATCATATCCCTGTGCAAGCAAAGATAAGATAATTCCCGTAAGTACATCACCGCTACCGGCTGTTGCCATACCAGGATTACCGGTACTGTTAAACATTACTTTCCCGTCAGGAGTGGAAACGGATGTATGTGCACCTTTCAGAACCACAATACAATTATATTTTTTTGAAAATATCATTTGTCTTTCCAGTCTTGCATAGCTGCTTTCCGATTTTCCTGCAAGTCTATCAAATTCTTTAGGATGTGGCGTAATTACTGTCAGGGGTGGAAGAAGTGATAACCATTTTTTATTTAAAGAGAGTATGTTAAGCGCGTCGGCATCCATAACCATAGGTTTTTTACACTCAATCAGGAGTTTGTGCACAGCCTCCTGAGTCTTTTTATCCAATCCCAGGCCGGGACCGATTCCTACGGCAGTGAACGAATCCGTTCCTGTCACACCTGAAACCATATCATCAGATTCATCAGGTATCACCATGGCTTCCGGAAGTGAGCTTTGCAAGACAAGGGTACCTCCCGATGGCACAAGGCAGGTGATGAGACCGATACCGGTTCTTAGCGCCGCAGATGCTCCTAATACGGCAGCGCCCATCTTTCCTTCCGAGCCGGAAACAAGCAACCCGTGCCCGTACATACCTTTATGATCAAATTTGTACCGTTTCTTTAATAGCGGACCTACATCCGTTCTTTCGGTTAAGGTATACGGGGATACCGTATCCCTGATTGCACCAGTATGTAAGCCTATTGGCAGTATCTCCCATTTACCAGCAAAACGAGCATTTTCAGAGAACATAAAAGCGAGTTTGGGAAACTGAAAGCTTAATGTATAATCGGCAATTATTATTGAATCAGTGTTATTATTACTATTGTCCTCACCGAATAATCCGGATGGGATATCCACTGAAATTACTATTGCACCCGTATTGTTT
>CAYQBZ010000395.1:0-3578 GCA_964415855.1 uncultured Rikenellaceae bacterium | reverse complement strand
TCCTGAATTCCTGCTCGAAGGGCAAAGCGTTGAAGTGGTGGTACATGCCGATACTGAAACAATACTAAACGTTGATCTTCCTCCGTTTGTGATAATGGAAGTCACATACTCCGAACCAGGTCTTAGAGGTGATACTGCAACCAATACTCTGAAGCAGGCCCAGCTGGAAAACGGGGAAACAATTATGGTGCCATTGTTCGTCAATACCGGCGACAAGATAAAGATTGACACACGTGACAGGACTTATGTTGAAAGGGTCAAGTCATAACTCATCCGATGGAAGAGAAAAAAGGCTCAACTGACAGATTAAAGCTATCAAAGTTCAAGCTGGATTCATTGCTCGAAATAACTCTTTCGATCAATGCTAATCTGCCGGTTGAGGATCTTTTGGCCAAATACGCACATATCCTGAGACATGATCTCGGCATTGGTAAAATTCTTATCTTCAAACACTCTGTGCACTGGGAATGCCTGCTGAATGCAGGCTTCCCGGCAAATCTTGAGACCATAGATGTTAACGCTACTCTGACAGGTATTAACGAGATCTTTTTCGGCGCCGCGGACCTGGATCTGGAAGGTGTAGACATAATCATTCCAGTCTTTAATAACAATGTACATCTTGCTTTTGTCTTTATAGGCGATATCGATGAGGAAGGTGAGGGGATGAGCCCCGTCCTGAAGCATCTGCATTTCATACAGACAATATCGAGCATTATCCTTGTGGCTATCGAAAACATAAGACTGTTCAAGGAAAGTCTACGCCAGGAATCATTGAGGAAAGAGCTCGAACTGGCAGCCAGGATGCAGAAAATGCTGATACCTGACAACAGCCAGATGCCCAGGAATCCGAAGCTGGTTGTAAATGGAGTTTACTACCCTCATTACGAGGTAGGAGGAGATTATTATGACTGCATTAAGCTGTCTGAGACGAAAACCGGTTTCTGTATCGCCGATGTCTCGGGAAAAGGGATCTCGGCAGCCATACTGATGTCAAATTTCCAGGCTAATCTCAGGGCGCTTCTCACGGAGAATATCAATCTTGAAACACTTATTAATAAACTCAATACAATAGTAGTTATCAATGCAGCGGGTGAAAAATTCCTTACATTCTTCATTGCCAGATACGATCATGAAAGCGGCATACTTGAATATATTAATGCTGCACATAATCCGCCGGTTCTGTATAACACTGTCACAAATGAAGTTGTACACCTGAAAGCTTCCTGTGTCGGTATCGGCATGCTGGACGAGATCCCTCAAGTAGAAAAATCTGAAATGGTTATTAAGGACTATTCCAAAATAGTCTGCTATACCGACGGACTTTCGGAACTGAAAGGAGAGGATGGCAAAGATATCGGTACAGGAGTTATAATAAAACATATCTCAAACAGCAGACCTGTTGAGAAGAATATGAAGAAAATGATTAAGGAACTTGGTTTGCCGGACAACAATCCTTCAACTTTTGATGATGTCTCAATTATATTTGCCGACCTTTTTATCTAGATATCAGCTCACTCTTATCAGGAAGTAATTCTTCTTGCCTTTTTGCACCAGCAGGTACTTATTATTCAACAACAGATCGCTGCCTATTATCATGTCGGCATCCCCAACCTTCACCTTGTTTATGCTCAGTCCCCCTCCCTGTACAAGTCTTCTGAGCTCACCCTTCGAAGCAAAAATCCGGGAGTGTTCAGCACAAAGGTCGGTTACGGTGACTCCATTCTTAAGAGTTTCAGTCCCAACATCAAATACTGGTACTCCTTCAAAGACAGAAAGAAAGGTACTTTCATTCATCCTCCTGAGCGATTCGGTGGTCCCTCTGCCAAACAGTATCTGGGATGCTTCAACAGCTCCTTCGAAGTCACTCCTGGAATGAACCATTACTGTAAGCTCTTCTGCAAGACGTTTCTGCAGGAAACGTTCATGCGGCACTTTGTTATGCTCTGAAATGATCAGCTCAATCTCATCCCTCCCCAGGATAGTGAATATTTTGATGTATTTCTCCGCATCCTCATCAGAAACATTGAGCCAGAACTGGTAAAAATGATAGGGCGTAGTCCGCTCAGGATCGAGCCATACATTCCCCGACTCCGTTTTCCCAAATTTTGCACCGTCCGATTTTGTTATCAGAGGGCATGTCAAAGCAAAAGCTTCACCACCTGTTTTACGCCGGATCAGCTCCGTACCTGTCACAATATTTCCCCACTGATCAGAGCCTCCCATCTGAAGCTTGCAGTTGTAATTATTATAGAGATGAAGAAAGTCGGTACCCTGTACAAGCTGGTATGAAAATTCCGTAAAAGACATCCCCTCCTTCGCTTCGAAACTTATACGTTTCTTAACCGAGTCTTTCGACATCATATAGTTAACGGTTATATGCTTACCTATCTCCCTGATGAATCCAAGGAATGAATATTCTTTCATCCAGTCAAAGTTATTCACCATTACAGCCCTGTTGGATTTATCTGAATTGAAATCAAGGAATTTTGAAAGTTGCTTCTTAATGGCCTCCTGGTTCCTCCTCAGAGTATCTTCATCAAGCAGATTACGCTCCACCGACCTTCCGGACGGATCTCCAATCATACCTGTGGCTCCTCCTACAAGAGCTATGGGAGTATGTCCCGCCCTCTGGAAATGGACAAGCATCATTATCTGTACCATATGACCTATATGAAGCGAATCTGCAGTGGGATCGAAACCGATGTAACCACTTGTTTTTTCTTTTTTCAGAAGATCTTCCGTACCCGGCATAATATCATGTATCATGCCTCTCCATTTCAGTTCTTCAACGAATTCCATATTGAGCTTTTTCGAAATGCAAATATAGCAAACAGAGTCAGATAGTAACTCCTTCAGGTTGTTTTTTAAACCGGTCAAAGCTCAGGTTAAAGCCACCTTCACCAATAATAGGAAATATGACCGGTGCAATGTCCGAAATAGGATTATAGAAAAAAGACTCTTCTATCCTGTCTTTCGGAAGGAAAGGCCTCCTGGCATCTATAGCATTCAGGATAACAAAGCAGACACTCATAATCAGGACGGATTTTAAGACTCCAAAAGCAACTCCCAGAAGCCTGTTTACAAAACTCATCGAAACAGCATGTACAATTTTATCTGCAACTATCCCGGCAAAATGCACCAGGACAACTATAATACCGAAAGTTATTATAAAGGCTATGATCCCCACATACTTGCCTGTCATATCAAAGTAGTCATATAGCTTTCCGGCTGTAAAGCTGGAGAATCTTATAGCTCCCCATATGCCAAGTATCAGTGCAGCCAGTGAAGCAACCTCCTTCACCAGACCGTTAGTAAATCCTGTCACCATTGACAGAATGAGTATTATGACAATAGTAGCATCTATCCAGTTCATGATAAGAGTATTTCAAAGATTCAAAGATAGGTTTTTTCTTCTTTTCGGCGCGGGAAAGTCAGATAAAAAAGGAACACGGGTCACGACGCACGATCCTTCCCCTGCGTCGTGCGTCCTTCGTCCTGTACCATTTGTAATACCGAAAAAAAAATATACTTTTGCGACAGGTTACGGCCCCATAGTTCAATGGATAGAACGGAGGTTT
>CAYQBZ010000394.1:0-3582 GCA_964415855.1 uncultured Rikenellaceae bacterium | reverse complement strand
CTGGAAGAGCTTGCAGCCTCAATAAGGAAGCTGGGTATTGTACAACCGCTCACTGTCAGGGAGACTGCTGATGGCAGGTACCAGCTTATCGCCGGCGAAAGAAGACTGAGAGCAGCCAGGCTGGCTGGTATGTCGCATGTGCCTGCTTTCGTGCGGACAGCTGATGATCAGGCTATGCTTGAACTGGCCCTTGTGGAGAATATTCAACGCGAAGATCTCGATGCCGTGGAAGTTGCAATAAGCTTCCAGCGACTGATAGAAGAGTGCCGCCTTACCCAGGAGCAGTTAAGCGAAAGAGTTGGAAAACAACGCTCAACAGTCGCAAACTATCTGCGCCTTCTCAAATTACCCGCCGAGATTCAGCTGGGCATAAAGAACAAACACCTCATGATGGGCCATGCCCGGACCCTGGTAAATATCGAGGACCCCAGGCTGCAAATCAATTTATACTACCAGATAATTGACGGAGAGCTCTCAGTGCGTCAGGCTGAGGACCTGGTAAGACAGCTTCAGTCGGAAAAGATAAAGGATACCTCAAAAATTGAAAAGAAGAGAAAGCTTAATGAGGATTTCAGCCAGCTCTCCGATCATCTTAACAGGATATTCTCAACAAGCGTGAACTTCAGGATTAATGAAAAGGGAAAAGGAAAGATAGTTATTGCATTTGACACCCCTGAAGAGATGGAACGCATTTTAGGGATATTTGACCGCCTGAACTCCTGAAAATAATTATCTTTATCGCTTCATTCTGTTAGTACAGGCGGAAAGAATGGTGAGATTTGAATTGAAGCGATATCATAAAATAATAATCATATTCGCCCTGCATCTGTTTTGTTACCAGCAAAACACTTTTGCACAGGATACGCTTTCTGTACCGGCAAATATCACCCATAAATTTAAAGCCGAACCTCTTAAGGCAACAATGATGGCAGTGGCATTCCCCGGTCTTGGACAGATATATAACAGGAAGTACTGGAAAATACCCCTGGTTTATGCCGGATTCGGCAGCCTGATCTACAGTGTGGGATTTAATGGATCGAACTACAGCAAATACATGAAAGCTTACCAGGATTTTACAGATAATATCCCCGCAACAGACAGCTACCTAAAACTGATACTGGCAGATCCTTCAACATATGATCCGGTATTATACCCTGCTAGCTACGATCCTTCAAATGCCTCATATTATAAGGATGGAATGCTTAGAATGGTTGATTATTATAAAAGATACCGCGATCTTTCGTATATTGGCATCGCAGGATGGTATCTGATCTCGATCCTTGATGCAAATGTCGATGCCAGCCTGTTTAACTATGATATCAGCAATAACCTTGATATTGCTGTGGCTCCTGTACAGATGCCTTTGCCTGGCGGTTATATGGGGGCAGGACTGAGTGTCAGTCTGACGGTTAATTTTTAATTTAATACAGATGTTATGAGATTATTGGTTTTTATTCTAACGGTTTCTTGTTTAAGCCTTACAGTAAATGCCTTACCCCTGGCCGATACCCTGATTATTAATTCGGATAACAGCACTGAACGGATTACCCGCGATCTAGACAGCCTGATAAATTCCTGGTATGTTAAGATGGCTGTAAGCAACAGGCCTGATTTCCATGGTGATACTACGGCACCGGTATTTTCCGATACAATTTATAGCGAAAGGCTTCGCAGGATAAACTCAATTGTCAGCCTGCCCTTTAACAGCATAATAAAGAATCATATTCATGTCTATACCGTTAAGCAACGCGACAAATTCAGTGCAGTGCTCGGTGTGATGGATTATTACTTCCCCATGATAGAGGATATCTTTGATTCATACGGGCTGCCTGCAGAACTTAAATACATGGCTGTCATTGAATCTGCTCTTAATCCAAATGCCGTTTCCAGGATGGGAGCAACCGGGTTATGGCAGTTCATGTACAGCACAGGGCGCTTCTACGGACTTACAATCAATTCAGTGGTCGATGACCGCAGGGATCCTGTTAAATCGACCCATGCCGCAGCACGCTA
Organism: uncultured Rikenellaceae bacterium; assembly: GCA_964415855.1. Lineage (GTDB taxonomy): Bacteria > Bacteroidota > Bacteroidia > Bacteroidales > VadinHA17 > LD21. Next base: position 1,569 of record CAYQBZ010000394.1, on the reverse strand, counting down.
CCTGAAGGATCTTTACAGTATATACAAAGACTGGACACTTGTTATCGCTGCCTATAACTGCGGACCGGGAAATGTAAACAAAGCAATAAGAAGATCAGGCAACAGGAAGGATTACTGGGACATATTTTACAGGCTCCCAAGAGAGACAAGAGGATATATCCCTCAATATGTCGCTGCAGCTTATGCTGTCAACTATTACCCGGATCATAACATAATGCCTATGCCGGTTAATATTCCCGTTGCAACAGATACCATAATGATAAACAGGGATATTCATCTTTCCCAAATATCGCAGGTAATGGGAATACCTCTTATGGAGCTGCGTGCCCTGAATCCGCAATACCGTACAGGCCTTGTTCCCGGTTCCTCCAAACCTCTCTCACTAACCCTCCCGATGAACCATATTGGTGATTTTATTGATCTGGCAGATACGATAATTAACTATAAACCAGATGTATACCTGAGTAAAACAAACCAGATTGCTAATCCTTCACGTTCAACATATGTGCCTGCAGATATCAAGGGCAGGACCAAGATCATTTATACGGTGAAGGAAGGCGATAATCTCGGATATATTGCGGAATGGTACAGGGTAGGCTTGTCAGAGCTCAGATACTGGAATAATGTATACCGGAATACAATCAGGATAGGTCAGAAGCTTGTAGTATATGTTGATCCTTCAAAATCCGAGTACTTCTCAAAGATAAATTCCATGACATTCGCCGAGAAGCAGCAATCGATAGGTAAAGCTGTTGCTTCCAATACAAGGGCTACGGCAGGCAATAGTCCGGATGAGACTGACGGGGAATTTATAATTTATACAGTACGATCCGGAGATACAATCTGGGATATAGTGAAAATGTTCGATGATGTTACTACAACCCAGGTTCTTTCGCTGAATAACATCACTGATCCCGGGAAGATACAGGTAGGGCAGAAGTTAAAGATCAAGAAGAAGAGCTGATTCGTTCCTGAAATATGCGTCCTTTAAGGTCATTTTTGTTATTACTGATCTTCCTGGTCTGTTTTACCGGTCTGCATTATATTATCCCTGAAAATCAATTCTTTCCTTCAATCTATGAGTTCATCCCCTATGATCTGGTAAACAGGCTTTTCCCATCTCCACGAAATCCGGCAGAAGCTGCATCAGAGCACCTGGCAGATTCACTGACAGCTGTTGCACCCGGGGTCAGTGCAACATCTGACACTGTACCACGAAATAAGGGTACTCTCCTTTCTGATCCGTTACAGCCATTCTTTGATTCTCTCCGGAATGGTTCCGGGCAAACAAGAATATTGTATTACGGCGATTCGCAGGTTGAGGGCGACCGGATAACTTCATACCTCCGTAGAAGATTGAGGGAAAGCTACGGAGGATCGGGACCCGGCCTGCTTTTACCACTAATGCCCGTCATGTACACTGAAACGGTATGGGTCCGTTCTTCCTCAAACTGGAAAAGGTATAATTATCTTTCATACAATAACGGTGAGATATCGCACAGGAAACTTGGACCTTTCATGGTGTTATGCCGTTACCTGCCCGAGGGACGGAAAACAGACTCCCAGCAA
>CAYQBZ010000393.1:0-3616 GCA_964415855.1 uncultured Rikenellaceae bacterium | reverse complement strand
ACCTTATACTTCCGGTGCAACCAGTGTCAGAGGTAACTATTTTGGCGCACTGGTTCTTGAACCGGTCCCCACAACCTCACAGCTTGGCCCGGGTATGCTGCAGTCGTTTGACCAGGATGCACCATTACTCACCGACTTCGAAAGCCTTTTCCTGCAGGCAGAAGCAGTACAGAGAGGTATGATAGGTGGAGACGTAAGGTCTTTGTATGAGAGCGCCGTAACCCAGTCTATAATATATGAGGGCGGACCTAACGGGAATGCCGCAGCTGCAGCAGCTTACCTAGCCCAGACTAATACCCAGGTAGGCTTTGATAATACAACAAACAAGATCAAGCTGATAATAACTCAGAAGTGGTGCGCTCTCAATGGAGTTAACCCGATGCCTATCTGGACCGATTACAGGAGAACAGGATACCCCGATTTCCTCCATTTCACAGAGGATCCGGCAAGGAAAAATGATACTCCACCCGTACGTCTGTTATACCCCCAGACAGAGATCAATACAAACAATGATAATGTCCTGGCTCAGGGTGATATCAATGTATTTACAGACAAAATTTTCTGGCAGAACCGTTAATAAGGATCAATTATGCCAAAGACTAATAATTATATAAAAACGAAGAATATGAGAAACAAAATATTCATGATAATATCCTTTCTGGCAGCAGTTCTTATTACAAGTTCATGCCTGAAAGATGATATTGGAGAGGACTGGACAGATTCCCTCAAAGGGAAAATGTACGCCGAGATCTGGCAGGGAGGCTTTGCTGCGTTCCCTCTGGAACCAGTGGCCGAACCGGACACTTTTAAATTCCTGGTAAATATCGCGACCGACAAACTGCCTGCAACTGATATTGAAGTTACTGTGGGAGTTAACGCAGGAATAATTGACAAATACAATACACTTAAAGGAACAAATTATGCTTTGTTTCCCTATGTTGAAATAATTAATCCTACGGTCACAATTAAAGCAGGCACACGTAATAAATATGTATATGTAAAAGTATGGAATGCCGACCAGCTAAATCCTTGTGATAACTTCATGGCTCCAATTTCTATTACATCCGCAACCGGTGGTGTCATAATTGCTGATGAGCTTGGCCAGGGATCAAGACTGATGGCACTACCAATCAATAACGCCTATGCCGGCCACTATGTACAGGACGGATACAGGGACCATCCATCATTGGGCTTACTGGATGCTCATTATGATGATATTACGCTTTCTACTATAGATTGTAAAACAGTTACCAAGCCAAGCACAGGCGATTATACAGGTTATCATTGCCAGATTGAGGTAACTGAGGATAAGTTTGATGTTGGAGGCCATGAGTGTAAGAGAGTTATAGTTACTATCCCAGAAACGACTGATATGGGAATGTATACCGACGCTGATCTGGGGATACCGGTGAATTACTGGGATCCTATTGACAAGAAATTTGAATTATACTACTGGTATCAGGCTTCCGATAAAAGGAAAATCCGCGAGACCTTGACAAAGAAATAAGTGAATAAGTCTAGATGAAAAAATCGATCATAAATAGATATAATATGAAAAGAAAGATATTATTTTTTGTAATGATGGTCTCCCTGGCAAGCCTGTTTACTTTGCAGAGCTGTAACGAGGAGTTGACATCATATACTGAATACAATTCATTCACGGACCCTGTGGTATTGGCTCCGGCCGACGGTGCGTTTGTGACTGTTTCCGGAACAACAGTTGAGTTGTCCTGGCAATCTGCTGATGCCGACGGAGACACTCCTGCATGGAAGGTTTATTTCGGTACAACACCGGCACCTCCTCTCGTTGCATCAGGAGTATCCTCTACTTCCTATACCGTTAATGTAACAAAAGGTGTTGAATATTACTGGCAGGTTATTATTACCGATAATCATGGTGTGATAACAAGAAGCCCCGTATGGAGCTTCAGCGTTATCGATCCTGCTGCTGACCTGGTTGTGGATATGTCATGGGACACTGATGTGGAAACAGCCATAGGCCTTAGTCTTGATCCGGATGAAGTTGTAGATCTGAGGTTGCTGATAGTAAAAGAAAGCGACAAAACGATAGTTGGTGAGGAAGATGGTGCCACTTTTGAAGAGTACACCGATTTTGCTACACTTGCCGATGGTGATTACCTTGTTGCTACCGATATCTACTCAACAATAGATGCCGGGGATTTTAATGCAGCCGTCTCCCTGGACATTGAACTGGCATTTAACCAGCTTGGTACGATAGACCTCACACTTGATTATCCGTCAGTGATGACCAATGAATATGCCTGTGATGCTTACAGGACCTATCTTGCAAAAGTCACCAAGACAGGAACAACCTATACCATAACCAAAGATGTGTCATATATGACGCCGCCTTCGGTTACCTGGTACGGTACCGGAGCAGATGCCACATACGACAGTGAAGTAACTACAGTAGCTGGTTGTGACCTTCTGATGAGTGGTCTTGGAGCCGGGTGGATGCTTGATTACTGGGGAGAAATAGTAATTGACGGTGGTACATTTAAATATACTATCGATGGCACAGGTAAAATAGATATACCTCTCCAGTATTACGAGCAGACCACTTACAACGGTGCTGTTCAGGATCCTTATTACATAGTGGGTACCGGTACATATGATGATTCCGGACCATTTGCCACCATGTATATCAAGTATGACTACATCCAGGCAGGGACAAGTATCGGGGAATTGTGCGAATATTATGGAATATGGCCAACAGCCTATTTCGAGGCAAATCTTACTCTTGATCCCGCCGGGAAAAAAGGAGTGGTCAGCAGATCCTTGCGTTTACCTGAAAGGTCAAAGATTAATGAGGTCAAACTTAAGAGATAAATAAAAAAGGGTTTATTTAAGAGTGATATAAATGAAACGGGTGTCTGTCAATCAGGCACCCGTTTTAATTTTGCAGGAGAGAAGATATTGTATAATGATTTCACGTATTGCTTAAAACCTTATTCTATCCTAAGGTTTACCAGCTCCAGCCTTGTTGTGGAAACCCTTAGTACCTTTATAACCAGGTTGTCTATTCTTACTACCTCGTTGACACCGGGGATACTCCCATGGAAATATAGTACCATTCCGGCAAGTGTTTCATAATCGTCTTCTTCCGGCAGGTTAAGATGATATTTGTCGTTAAGGTAATCGATCTCCAGGCGGCCGGAAAATATGAATTCATTTTCACTTACAATCTTTTCAACGAGTTCTTTTATGTCATGCTCGTCCTCGATCTCACCGACAATTTCTTCAAGGACATCCTCAATGGTTACCATACCTGATGTACCGCCAAATTCGTCAACCACGAGGGCAATGTTGTTCTTTTCATCAACAAAGAGTTTTAACAGCTTGTTCGCCGGCATGGTTTCTGGCACAATGGCAAGCTTTCGTATCGAGGACCTTATATCTGAAGGATTCTTAAAGATATCAGTTAGCTCAAAGTACCCGATGATATTATCAATGGAATCCTCAAAGACGAGTATCCTCGAATACCGCGTCTCAATAAATTTTTCCCTGAGCATCTCAACAGGGATATTACAATCAACAGCCTCAATTTCGGTGCGTGGCACCATACATTCACGTAATTTTACATTGGAGAAGTCAA
>CAYQBZ010000392.1:0-3620 GCA_964415855.1 uncultured Rikenellaceae bacterium | reverse complement strand
TTACACTCAACAGTATCCAGGTTCCACCGCCGCCGCCGCCGCCGCCACAACCTCTTCAGTTGTCATCCGGAAGTGCCGTTAAAATAAGGAGTACAGGAACATCAACCTCAGCGCCACCTTTGATCGTTATTAATGGGAGCATATCAGATGTCGGATTAGATGAAATTGATCCGATCAATATACGAAGCCTGAGTGTACTGAAAGATAGATCGGCAACAAAGAAATACGGGGAGAAGGGGAAAGACGGGGTAATTGAGATAATAACAAAACAATATGTCGAACCTTCAAAGGAGGAGGTTATAAGATCATCTGATGATAATGAGGAACTCGTTATGGTTGAGGAGATGCCGTCGTTCCCGGGGGGAGAAAGGGCCCTTCGGTCATGGATATATGGACAGGTAAAGGCAATGACACGTGTGGTCAAGGAGAAAGTTAACGAACCTGTAAATGTGATCTTTCTTGTCGGTAGCGATGGTAAAGTAAGCGATGTGAAGGTAAAGAAGTCTGTTCATCCTCTTCTTGATGAGGAAGCTGTAAGAGTGGTTAGCAGAATGCCCGACTGGATACCCGGGCAACAGAATGGCACTCCGGTTGATGTTTACATGCAACTGCCCATAGACTTCATGATTAAATAGCCTCCGGGACACATACTGCTAATTTCCCAAATATCGCAGATTTACGCAGAATGCTTCCAGAGTCTATTCTATTCCCATAGAAATACAATTTGTATTAATCATCATCTTCATCCGTAACAGGCATGAAGAATGCAGCATGTACAGCAGGAGGGCAGGGTGAGTTGAATCCTTTTACAGCTTTCCATATAACTTCATTGAAGTCATCATCATTTACGCTATCCTCTTTTGTGAAATCAAATTTTTCACTTTTCTGCTGCCATTCATTCTGAGCAATATTCTTGTCATTTATGTTAACAAGGCACTGTCTGGCATCAAATGGGGCGTGATCAGCTGTATTATTGAGGCTTCTCCATACCGGTACTGCAGATGCATCGTACTGACTCATCGGAGGTAGTCCCAGAATAAGTTCTATAGTGCGAAGGAAAGATGCTGTTGTATACGCTGTATGGTCGACATACCCTTTTTTCACATGGCCCCCTGCAAGATAAGCAGTTGTCCGGTGGGCATCAACATGATCAGGACCGTTTTGTGCATCATCCTCAACGATCAAAACGAGACTGTTTTTCCAGATAGAGCTATGACTCAGATGATCCAGCAGGAGACCAACTGCAAGGTCGTTATCAGCAACATGAGCAAATGGAGTTGGTTTTCTTAGGCTAAGTCCTTCCGTATGATCATTACCCATCCTGATAGTGCTTAGCTGTGGAACGGCATTTGCTGCCAGAAGTGAATCAAAATCGTACTTCCATTGTCTGAATCGGGTAGTATCACGCACAGACAAATTCCATCCTGTGAAGGATTTGCAGAAATGGTTCTTCAAAACAGGGATGGAGGGAACATTGTTATCGACAAATTCACCATACGAGCGATAACTTACCCCATATTTCTGACAGTAATCCCAGAGAAATCCATCCTTATTATTTGCAATTGCTCTTTTGCCTTCTCCGGGGTAAGTCCCCCCCCTGCTGCCATAGCTGGTCGGCCAGGTCTTTTCCAGGAAATCTGTTGCATAGGCACCCATGGTCCAGTTATGACCATCGGCGCTCACCTCGCCATTAACGTAAAAATTATCAAGCAAGACAAATTCGCGCGCCAGAGCATGCTGGTTAGGAGTAATGTTTTCACCAAAGAGGACAAGATCAGGGTCCCCGTTTCCTTGAGGCAGGTCGCCCAGTACCTGGTCGTAAGTGCGATTTTCCTTAATTATGTAGAATATATATTTAACAGGTGAGGGGTCGCCTACTTTTTGCGGAACAGGGTTCCCTTCGGCGCCTTCAGATATGAGCTCCTTATTCTTTATATATGGAGTATTGTTATACACAGCCCTTGAATAAATATCCAATTGCTTCTCGTCGGGTATTTTAAGAATGTTAAGGGTACCTCTGAAGAGACCTCCTATATACTGTACTTTCCTTCTTTGTTCCCTGCCACCCTCCTGGTATATAACTTCTTCACCTTTTTGTGAAGGATCAGGGCCAAATGGATTGGCATGGGAAGAAAGTCCTTTCCCGTTGCTGGTGAGTATTTTTCCCCCTGCAACTCTGACACATGTCGGATACCAGGATGTTGGTATGAAGCCTTTGCTCTTAGATGACCCGGGTATTGTTACATCAAATACTGCCAGGCAATTATTATCCGCGTTGGCGATGAAAAGAGTCTTATCGTCATTTCCAAGTGCCAGGCTGTTTGTAGTGGAACCTGCCGGAGAATTCGGATAGAGAGCTGAATTGAGAGTTTCAATAACTATGCCCTGACGGGTGTCAATAACGGATACATTATTATCATTTGCATTGGCGACGAAAAGGTAGTGTCCGTTTTTTGTCAAGCACAGATCATTAGGATTATCGCCTACAGGTATTTCCCCTGTAATCTGTTGAAGGGCAGTATCAAAGAGGATAATCTTATCGCAACCCCAGCACGATATATACAGCATCTGATTATCAGGAGACAGGATACAGGTATATCCTTCTCCTCCCAGTGGATGCTGAGATAGTATTTCTTTTGACCTTGTATCAATTACGTATAGAGAATTATTCTCTTTGGTAACCACGTATAACCTGTTTTTTGTATCATCGACAGTCATTCCTGCAACAGAGATCCTTACAGGCCAGGGCTTACCTATACTTATTGTATCATAAGCAGCGAGATGCTTATTACTTACTTCATAACGTATAATAATGTTATCGTTTCCTCCTGAGGCATATAAATAGTGTCCATCACCTGAGAAAGTCAATCCAAGCCATGCTTTGCCGATGATTACTGAGTCAAGCAATCTGTTCTTCTTAATATCTATAAGCTGAACCGTCTGATCGCTTTGTCCGTTATTGGTAACGGCAGCCAGTTTTCCGGATGGGGATATTGCAATATTAAGAGGCAAGTCACCCAGGGGCAGGACCTTTCCTACCGGCGTCAGGCTCCACCCGTTAGGGAGAAATATGCGTTGAGACTCAATTTCATCAAGAGTCTGAGCCTGCAGATCAATGGTCGCCACAAGCAGGAATATATTACAAAGGAACAGTACCCTCGTTATGTTCAGAGTCACCTTATTCAAATTGTTATTAGCCATAATGTGGAATTAAATAACCTAGTTCAGGAAATAAATCTGTTGCGTGCTGTTTTCAGGACTTTCAGAGCTTCTCTTTTTATCCTTACTTTTATTTTCCCGGAGATCCGCAAGGGTTCTCCATCGATATGGAACCTTGTCTCGTCTGTCACTATTTCGATCTCCTTTTCTGTTTTTATGTGTCTTACATATTTTGACCTGTTTATTCTTTTGGTAAAGAGCCTGATGATAAACAGAGCTCCCAGTATTTTTGGAAATGGTTTAATCAGAACAAGATCAATTATTCCGTCGTTCGGCAATGCTTCAGGGGCAATGAATGCATTGTTTCCGAATTGTCTAGTGTTAGCTAATGTAAGAACAAACAGATTTTCGGAGACAATCTCTTCACCGTGTTCAACGATAGCACGGAACGGCGAACCGCC
>CAYQBZ010000391.1:0-3643 GCA_964415855.1 uncultured Rikenellaceae bacterium | reverse complement strand
CATTTTTTAATTTACAAGTTATACATTTTTTTTAAATGTTTAACTTATAAAAGGAATGCAGAACAGGATATACTAATGGCATATTGATTACTGCAGGCATAATTACTATTTTATAACCGGCAGGGTCTGATGCCTGAAGAAATCATTTTTCATCACATCCATTTCCCTGAAAAGACTGTCCATTCTGGCCATATTGTCTTTAAAACGATCATAGAAAAAGTCCTTTTTATAAAAATCGTAATTCAGTAGAGAATCCTCAAAGAAAAAGTCCCTGAAATACGGATGATCTGAGAAAGAATAGTTTTGATTGAAGTGTTTTGTGAAATTCTCAAATATACTGTCCCTTATTGCAGAATCCTCACCAATATTGGAATAGTAGTACGAATAAGTGGAATCATATTTTACAAGATTACCATTCTCATCATACTCTTTGTTTACTTTAATGTTTTTCTGTGGCTGATTATCAGCTGTCTGGCTGTTAATGGTTCCTTTTTGTCCGTTACAACTTAAAAAAGTCAGCGGTACAACCAGTAAAATAAATAATATTCGTTTCATGGCTTTTAATTTTATGATTGTACAACTATTATTTTGAATACAGGGTGTTCTGAAACCTGAATCAATCAGGGGTGCCTTATACCAGGCAACCCCTGAGGACAGGCAGAATTTAGGCGATAGCAATCTGTTTTGCCGGTTTTGGCTTTGCTTCTTCCTTTTTGGGGATAGATACCCTGAGAATACCATTCTCATACCTGGCCTTTATTTTATCACCGTCGGCGGTATTTGGAAGTGTGAATGACCGGCTGAATGACTGGTAGCTGAATTCTCTCCTGGCAAACTGCTGTCCTTCCTTTGTTTCGTTTTCAACTTTCTTTTCCGAAGAGATGGTAAGCAGATCGTGGTTGAGCTCAATGTTGAAATCTTTCTTCTCAAATCCCGGAGCTGCCAGTTCAACCTCAAATTCATCAGTACTCTCTTTGATGTTCACCGATGGTAATGTGGTATCTGTTTCTGAATAGTTACGGTTCGACCAATCAAACAAATCATTTGCAAAAAAACGGTCGAACACTGACGGATACTGGTTTGAAAATCTTACGATTGACATAATACGGTCCCTCCATTCTTTTAGTTAAACATAATTTATCTGACACAGGATAATTTTCAAATAAAATGCCATTCTGTATGATCGTACCGTTAAAAATTATTAAATTGTTGTAATCCAGTGCTATAAATTGTCACTGCAACAAGCATGCATAACTAATTGACATGCCAGATTTTCAAATAATGCCATAATGACATACCTAATAAGGCAGGAGTTATCATACCTCATTTACGGCAACCGGGATGTTATTTCATGAAATTAATCCTAAATTTGTCTGCATACCATTCTCTTCGGGCGGGAAGTGATGAATCCGAATATTGGCTTTATCAACTGGTATTCATAATTAAAGATACGCACTTTATTTTTACATATATGTCAGCAAAGAAAAGTATCGGGGAGATAAATGAAAAGATCAGTAAAGGAGAGGCCGTCGTTCTTACAGCTGAGCAGGTTTCAGCCATGGGTAAAGAGATGACAGCTGCCGAAATTGTCCGTAAAGTTGATGTGGTAACTACTGCTACATTCGGACCTATGTGCTCATCTGGTGCTTTCATCAATTTTGGTCATACGAAACCTCCCATGCGCATGGAAAAGCTCACCCTGAACAGCGTGCCTGCATATGGGGGTATAGCTGCAGTTGATGCATATATCGGAGCAACAGAAACGGCAATGCCTCATGACAATTACGGCGGAGCACATGTCATTGAAGATCTTATTGCCGGGAAAGATGTGTTGTTAAAGGCCACTGCCAAAGGTACAGACTGTTATCCCCGGACAGAGGTAATAACGATGATCAACAAGAGCTCAGTAAATGAGTTCATAATGTTCAACCCCCGGAATGCCTATCAGAATTATAATGTGGCTGTTAACAGCACCTCCAAAATGAAATTCACATATATGGGGACTCTCTTGCCGGCATTTGGTAATGGTAACTTCTCGACATCCGGGGAGCTAAGCCCATTGCTTAATGATCCGGAGTTGCGTACAATAGGAATCGGCACCCGTATTATGCTGGGGGGAGCTCATGGCTACGTTGCATGGAACGGGACACAGTTTAATACTGGTAAACCACTGAATGAACATGGCATACCGGTAGGTAATGCTGCCACCCTTGCACTTATTGGTGATGCCAAACAGATGAGCACACGTTTCATAAAAGCAGCATATTTTGAAAAATATGGTGTCACGATGTTCGTTGGAATAGGAATACCTGTTCCTGTTGTGGACGAAGATATGGCCCGCAGGGTATCAATACGTAACAGTCAGATTGATACAAACATAATTGATTATGGCTCAGGAAATTTTGAGATACTTGGACAAACAGACTATGAGACCCTTTTTGCCGGTGAGATTATCCTTAACGGCAGGAAGATCAGAACGGCACCTCTTTCAAGTATTAAAGTTGCGAGAGAGATCGCTGAGCTCCTGAAGAAAGAAATAAGCGAGGGACGCTTCCTTCTTACAACACCTGTAACACCTTTCCCGAAAACCTCAGGATTGAATAATCTGGAGATAAGACAATGACAACAGCAAATAATAAAAACCAGGCCATGGCAAGCAAGAGATTCGTACTGACATTTCCACCGTCTGTAACCGGGGACCCCATTACCTATAATCTGATAAAGAAATATGATATTATGGTAAATATTGTGAGGGCGGATGTTTCACCTGGTAAGATAGGGCACCTGGTCATGGAAATGACCGCGCCGTACAGTGTGCTTAAGGAAGGAATGGAATATATAAGGAAGCAGAATGTCGATTGTGAGCCTATTGAAAAGAAAATATACTACAGGGAGGATCTGTGCATACATTGCGGTGCCTGCACATCCGTTTGCTTTGCAGGTGCCCTTACCATGGAGAGGGTGTCGGCTGAACTCAACTTTGATCCTGAAAAATGCGTTGTTTGCGAACTCTGCCTGAAGTCATGCCCTCTTAACCTGTTCTCTATCGACATTGACTGAGACAAAAGCATATGAGCCCCGCTATTATCGCGAGCTGATGGGTAACTCGCGGTGGAAGAGCATTAAAGTCAATTACCTTGAAACCGATCTCTGGATAGCTGTAAGTACCGAACGGTACACCCCTGATGTTGAAGACTTCGCACTTGACCAGGTTAATTATTACAGGAAAATACTGGATGAACATATAGCTGAATCACCTGAATTTCTTACTTCATTATCTCCCCTTGAGACAGGGAAGCCTGTTCATCCGCTGATTGATGACATGTACAGGGCCTCCGGAGAAGCTGGTACAGGGCCGATGAGCGCTGTTGCTGGAGCTATTGCTGAATATATTTGCAATGATCTTATCTCAAAATACGGGTTTCAGGAAGCAGTAGTCGAGAATGGAGGAGATATATCCGTGAAGCTTACTTCTCCTGCAACAATATCTGTTTATGCAGGATCCTCTCCTCTTTCAGATAAGATAGGTCTTGTCATACGTCCTGAACAGACTCCTGTTTCGGTCTGCTGCTCGTCTGGCACAATCGGACATTCCCATAGCTTCGGTACAGCAGATGCATGTGTCATCGCATGCAGTTCAGGT
>CAYQBZ010000390.1:0-3654 GCA_964415855.1 uncultured Rikenellaceae bacterium | reverse complement strand
CCCGGTCCTGATAGCTGCACTTAATGGACAGGCAGCAGAAAACATCTCCGGATGATGGAGGGCGTAAATTACAGTGCCCCCTCCTCCCATTGACAATCCCGCCACGGCGCGGTATTGTTTTTCAGCACGTATCCTGTATGTCTTTTCAATAAAGGGAATAAACTCCTTGAAGAAGAAATCCTCGTATTGAAAATCTCCGGCAAGAGTATTAAAATATCCCCGTCTTCCCGTATTGGCATCTGGCATAACAATAATCATTGCTGTTGACTTACCTTCCTTTATTGCTTTATCGGCAATTAACTCCACCTCTCCGAACTGCACCCAGCCGGTCTGGTCATCACCAGCTCCATGCAGAAGATATAGAACAGGATAACTGCGGTTCGACGTTTCATAACCGGGAGGAAGGTATACTGAATATTTGCGGTCCATTTTGAGAATGGCACTTTTCATGGAAAGATTATCAAATACCTTTCCTGTCTGGGCACTTAATGCAACAGGAATAATAAGAAATAACAGAAAATATCCGGATAGCTTTTTCATAGTAGTACGGTTATTGAATACATGCATGATAAAAGTAAGAAATCTCACAGAATAACAATGGACCAGGGAGATCAAAATATCCTGTAATGAGACGCCTGTTTTCGTTAGAAAATAAACATCAGATTAATAGGTGGCCCTTAACGGAACAGGTTAACCGACCAATTCCTGATTAGAGGAATACAAAATATTTGTTACTGAGTCTTCTATCTCATGATGATAAATATATGTCTGAAGTGTTGTTTCGCTGATAGAAATACCTGCATCGACAGCTCTTTCCAACAGGTCAGCATCTTCGCCCAGGCGTAAATTCCTGAAACCGCCTAATTTTACCAGTGTATTTCTTTCAACAAAAAAGGTACCACCGATTATACAATCGTCGAGACGGACCGATTTTTCACTGTCAAACCTGTCAGGTACAAACTGATTGCCCAATATTCTTGCACCGCCGTAAAGGAACCTGACCAATGGGTTTTTAATAAGGATCGCTCTGCGCGACTCAAGATGTGCCGGATCAAATTCATCATCAGAGTCAAGGAAAGTTATAAACCTGCCGGTTGATGAGGCTATTCCGGCGTTTTTTGACAGGGCAGCTCCACTGTGGTTCTTACATAAATATCTTATCCGGGGATCTGATGATGTGTAAGATAAAATTGCTGATCGGGTTCCGTCGGTACTGCCATCATCCACTACAATAGCTTCCCAGTCTTTATTTGTCTGCATCATTATGGAATTTAAAGCTCTCTTAACTAGCCCTGCTCTGTTGTATGTGGCGACAATTATTGAAAAATAAGGTTCATGCATAATTCAGGATCTGCTATTCACATAAAAACTATATAACAAATTTATTTGCATTCATCAAAAAATTAAACAATAGTGACAGTCTTTTTGTTCGTACCCAATTCATCAGATATACTCCTTCCAGGATCAGGAAAAGCAATTTATAACATGAATGGGATTGATTTTTTTCAACAAAACGGTATAATTTTTGTTATTTTAATACGTTGTAAAATACAAATCACATATATCAAAATACTAAATGCTATGAAAAAATATGCTCTGCTTCTTACATTTGTAACAGGATTTCTGGCATGGAGTTGCTCCAAAATTGATACAGCAAAGCTTAACCTGAAGGATTCCGTGGAGAGGAGTGTTGCCGATATAAATAAAGCTGTCAGCTCAATATCCACAACAAAGGCATACCAGGTATTAATTGCTGATGAACCGGTTGCAAAATCTGAAACAAGTTTTAATGACAGTATTCCATTGAGTCTTGTTGCGGGCATATACGATTTCAAACCCGACATGCACCATTACCATCATGAGTTCTTCATACCATACAGGCTCTTTGAAAAGACCGGCACCAGCGACAGTATGATTGTCCACCTGCCGCAAAAGCTTATCTTTCATTCAAAATACCTCCATAATATTAATCCGCCGGATTCTCTACTCAATAAAGATTTCACGATAATGGCTTCCGATTACCATTATTATTATACCTGGTTCAACCAGTATGACTACAAGTTATCGGCAGCATTCACTCTCGATTCGGAGGATCTTGGCAGCCTTGATATTATTTCTGAGGGCAACAAGGAAGAAGGTCATTCATACTCATCAACCTATACCTTCAACGACGGCTACAATATTAATGTCAGTTACCAGTCTGGCGACTCTTCCGTTATCTCCTTTGCCCTGGCGCAGGATGATGAGATACTGATGAAAGAGACTACAATCAGGATATGGAGGGATTATCATAATAAAGAAAAGCAATATATCCTGTCAGTCGGGAATGTAGATATTGTAAGAAGTTCCGGAACAGACTCCATACAGGTTTTCCTCGATGGTGTACTTCAGCAGACAGCAGGTGCAAAGATCACCGATCCTGATACCGAAGGATCGATATGTCATCACCGTGATATCCTTATTACATTCGACGACGGAACAACCACTAACTTAAGTGATCTGATACAGCCGGCAAGGGAAACATTGGGAACATTGGTTGATTCAATGCACAGTATGAGATTTGCCAAGAATGTTGTAGACTATATCGCAATAAGTATATATTATCATTCCTGGTTGCTTGATCACTGATACGCATTTTTATTATATAACGCCCTTTCAGGGCTTAATACCTGTTATATATCCATTCGGATGGCGGCGCAAAAGCCATTTTCAGTATATTGAATCCCTGTCCTGATAGCTCGCGATGGGGGTTTTTGATTATCAGATATATACAGACCCCGATTTGAGGACAGGGGGTAAATAGCAGGGCTTTTAAAAAACAATCTTATTCATTTTTATCTGCTTGATAACAAAAAACGATTAACTATAAGATCAATATGCAAATATTGATTTGATGTTATTTGTACTCAGGTAATAATAATGTAAATTTGTTGCCATGATACTCCTTAATAATCAGGTAATTCTAAACCATTTTAAAATATGAAATATACCATGAAACCTGTGCTGTCAAACCTGGCGATTTGTTTCCTTTTATCCACTACAGCCTGCTCTGTAAAGACCAAACCTGTTACCGTGAAATTTGAAGGTACAGTAGGAAAGGCGACCTGGGCAATCAAAGATCTGAATCCTGATATGCCTTCCGACTGGTCATCATACGGTTTTCTTTCTTTCGACATGTATTCAACCACAACACAGCGGTTTGATCTGCTGCTTAGCAATGCGGGCGATACGCGCAGACTTATTATACAACCCTTCCAGGGAGCAAGAGTGAGAGCATCAATCCCACTGGTACACTTCCAGAAGAGAAACACCCAGGGTATGGATATGGCAGCAATTGGAAAAACTGCCCGTCCGGGCTACTGGATAGGATTTACAGGATCTGTCGGTCCTGTGGATCATGTTGATTCCCTTGGAGTATCAATGAGATTACCAATAGGATCACCAGGCATCGAGTTTAGTGATTTCAGGCTGACGATGACTGCAGAAGATACTATCTATGGCCCCACGCCTCTTGTTGACGAGTTTGGCCAGTGGATACCTGCTGACTGGCCAGGTAAAGCCAAAACACTTGATGATCTTAAGGCTGCCTGGAGCGAAGAAGAAAATGCACTGCTGTCAGATGCTTTCAATGTTTCCAGGTATGGTGGTTTTACA